>JAGNIJ010000006.1 GCA_018001225.1 Kiritimatiellia bacterium
ACCCGGCGGCGAAGTTCGTGGCGCCGCCGCTGACCGTCCCGTAGTGGCCGTCCACGACGTTTCGGCAGCCGCCGCCGATGGCGCCGTAGGAGCCCTGGCAGAAGTTCCGGAGGCCGCCGCCGATGAATGACTGGGCGCCGCCGATCCGGTTGTCGGACCCGCCCGCGATGACGCCCCCCACGGCGTTATTGCTGATCGCGTTGCCCCAGCCTCCGCCGATGACCGAATCGCTGGACTGGACCCGGTTGTCGCGGCCCCCGGCGATGACGCTGAAGGCGGCCGCCACGGCATTGCTTCGACCTCCGCCCACCACGTTGTTGGTACCGAGCGCCTCGTTGTTGCGGCCGCCGCCGAGGGTGTTGTATGCCGCGTAGGCGCCGATCCGGTTTTCGAAGCCGCCCGACAGGGTAGAGCAGAAGGCATTGCTGCCCATGCGATTATCAGAGCCGCCGCCCACCATGCTGTTCTGGGCCTCGAATTCGATCACGTTCCTCCTCCCGCCGCACAGCGTGGCGTGGTAGTTGTTGCCCTCGATGCGGTTCTCGAATCCGCCGCCGATGACCGCGCCCGGGGAGCCTTCCACGATGACGTTGGAATGGCCCAGCGTGAGTGTCGCGCCGGAGTCGGCATCGGTGAGGTGCGCCTCGAAGACCCGTTCGTTCATGCACCGCACCGTGAACAGCGGGCCGTCGGTGGACCCGACGAACGCGCCGGAGGATAGGCCTGCGTTACCGTCGGTCCGCCAGAAGGTGTTGGGGGCGACATCATCGGCCTTGATGGTGCCGTTCAGGATCTTTTCGGATGTCACCGCGTCGGAGGCGAGCTTGGTGACGGACACGGATCCGGATTGAAGGGCCTCGCCGTCCACGGACTTGGAGGCCAGCTTGTCGGCCGTGACGGAGTCGGCGGCGAGCTTGGCCTCCGAGACAGATCCGTTGGCGAGTTGGGAGGCGCCGATGCTGCTGTTCGGGACGGTTTTCGCGAGCAGGGCATACGGCACGCTCGAGAGCCGCTCCATGGGCTCCAGGGTCTGGCCGTTGATCGAGACCTGCAGCCACCAGCCGCCCTCGACCTCCGTGCCCAGCCAGGACCACGCCGTGTCCGTGTCCGGCGGGGTGATCGCGGCGGAGTACAGTCCATCCACGACGGTGACCGCGCTGGTCGTGTCCAGCACCGCGATCCCGCCGGGATCCTGGTTGGCGTACACGCGGAAGACGACCGTGGCCGCCCCGTTGTAGAGATTGGTCCCATCGATCAGGCGGCCCTGGTAATTGACCATGGGCGGCACGGGTTGCTGGGCCCGCAGCGGCCCGGCCGCGAGCAGCGAGACGACCAGCGCTTGTTTCAGGATAAGACGAATGGTCATTTTTCCTCGTTTCCCGCCGGGATCTAATCGGCCCATCCGGCGGCTGCATTCATTTGTCGCGCCACCCCTGAAAAACTTCCCGGGCGGAAATCGCGCGGGCCGCCGGTTAGCGGCAACACCCTGGAATGCAGCGGGTAATCCGGCGGGGAGCCGGATGGAAGATGGGGTGTTGAACGCGGGCCCGGTCTACGGGGCCTGCGCCTTCAACTGTTCCAGCTCGTGGCGGAGGGCTGCGTTCTCTTCGCGTAGTTCCTGCACGGCTTGGTAGAGACCCTGGATCGCGGCCAGGGTCACGCCGTCGGTGTCGAGGGTGTTGATCGTCCGGTCGGAGCCGAGACCAAACGCGGCCTGGAAGTCCTGGGCGACCGGACCGATGTAGCGGCGCCGGTTCGGGTCGGCCTTGTAGTTCCACTCCGTGATGGGCAGTCCCGCGATCTGCTGCAGGATCTCCTCCGCGTCCACGGGCGTGAAGTTCTCCTTGGCGTCCCGGTCGGATAGGGCGGACCAGGCCGTGGCGCCGGGCTCGAGGATCGCGCCGAGGTTCGTGCTGCTGTTGGAGAACAGCCGGTAGCCACCCGCCGCGCGCATGGTGACGGAATCGGTATTGGTGGAAGACACGTCCAGATCCGTGGAGTCGCCCCAGACGAAGGCGCCGCGATGGTTGGCCTTGGCGCGCCGGCCGGCGGCGAAGGCGTACTTGGCGTCCTGCCCGACGGAATTATTCAGCCCGCCGGGGATCGTCGAAAACGCGGCGTAAAACGAGATCGCGTTGGAATAACCGCCGCCGATGGAACAGCCGGCGCCGCCCCACTCGATGTAGTTTTTCCAGCCTCCCGATATCGTGGCGTTGGTGCAGTAGTAATTCATCCCGTTGCGACTGCCTCCGCCGATGACCGCGTTGTTGCAGTCGCGGTTCAGGCTGTTCTGGTGCCCGCCGCTGATCGTGCTGTACTCCGAGGTGTAGTTGATGAAGTTGTTCACGCCGCCCGCGATGACGGCGCCCCGGGCGCCTGCCTCGACGGTGTTGCTGACGCCGCCGCCGATCGTGCTTTGGCCGGCGTCGAACCGAACCAGGTTCTGCCGCCCGCCGGCCACCGTGGAATCGACGGACGCGGCGCCGATCTCGTTGCTGATCCCGCCGCCGATCGTGCCGCCGGCGGAATACATGAAGATGCGGTTGTCGCAGCCCCCGCCGATGCTGGAATAGGACGACGTCGGATTGATGTCGTTGAACGCGCCGCCGCCGATCACGCCCCCGGGGGAGTCTTCGGCAACGACATTCTGATAACCGCCCGCGACGACCGAGTAGCACGACGTCCGCTGGATGCTGTTGAACGCGCCGCCGCCGATTGTGCTGTAGAGGGCGCGGTACGCGATGTCATGGCTTTCCCCGCCGGCGATGGTGGCGCCCTCCACATCCTGGCCGATCTCGTTGTTGTACCCGCCGCCGATGGTGTTGTTCCGGCTGTAGAAGCCGCACCGGTTCATCCATCCGCCGGCGATGGTGCAGCTCTTGGAAATCTGCCCGATGGAATGGTTGGCGCCGCCCCCGATGACGCTTCGCTCGGCGCTGACCTGGATGCGGTTGCTCGCGCCGCCGGCCACGGTGGAGAAGTAGGACCCGTTCTCGATGGTGTTCTCGCGGCCCCCGCCGATCGCGGAGTAGCCCGAACCCGCGCCGATCACGTTGTTGCTGCCGCCCAGGATGACGGCGCCGCCTGCGTTGTTGGAGATCGTGTTCGCTTCCGAACCCAGCACGATGTTCGGCGCGCCGTTGCTCGGCACGAAGAGCGCCGCGCGCTGGTTGTGGACGCGGATTTCCAGCGGCCGGTTGTCCGCCGTGCCGAGGTAATGCGTGCCCGCGACCGTGCCCGCGTTGCCGCCGGTTTCCCAGAACGTGTTGGCCGCCACGTCGGCGTTCGAGACCGTGCCGTCGACGATCTCCGCGCCCGTCACCGCGTCCGCGGCGAGTTGGAGGTTGGACCACAACCCCGTCACGTCGCCCGCGTGGGCCGCGGCCTTGAACACGGGGTCGCTCTCGGACACGAGGCCGGTGTCGTCCCCGTCCTGCAGGCCCTTGGGCATGTCGGTCCAGTCGATCCGGTTGCTGTTCACCGCGCCCATCGCGAGGTCGGCTGTGTCCACCTGCCCATCCAGGATGTGGTTGCCCCAGACCTGTCCGTTGCCGATCATGAGGCCCTGGATCGAGCCGGGCGGCATCGCCCCCGCGTAGCGCGCGTAGCCGACCGAGACCAGCGGCTCGCGCGGGGCCAGCACGTTGGTGCCGACGACCACCTCGATCCACACCTGGGTCTGGATCAGGGCCTGGTCCAGGCTCCCGGCGACCACCGTGTCCCCGATGAACGCGGAGTACAGGCCGTCCACGACCTCGACGTTGTTGGAGTCCTCGCACCACAGGAATCCGCCGGTGGCGGACTCGTAGAGCCGGAAGCTGACGGAGATCGCCCCGCTGAACAGGTTCGTGCCGTTGAGCAGGCGGCCCTGGTAATTGACCAGGTTCGGCACGGCCGTGATCTGGGCGGGCGCGGTCGCCGCGAAGGCCAGGACGCCGACCATCGAGAGTGCAACCGCGGGGAATGCCTTCATGATTTCCTCCTCGAAATGCAACCGGGCAACCGGTGTTCACCATACCCGGGGATCTGGCGCAGGGAAAGAGGTAAAGCGACAAAACCGATGGCGAAAACGACGGAACCGGTGTGGCATGGGGTATGCTTTTACATGGGGATGGCCATGAAGCGAACGACGGCAGTGTGGCTGGCGCTCGGATGGGGCATCGCCTCGCGCGCGCTCGGGGCGCCGGGCTACGGCGAGCCGCTCGCCGTCACGACGGGCGTGATCTACCGCGTGGGCACGGCGACGGCGCTCCAGAATGCCGTGGCCGCGGTCAACGCCGCCGGCGTCCCCGCGACGATCCTGGTCTCGAACGGGACCTACGTGCTGACCGACTGGGCGTTGCCCATGACCTGCAACCGGGTGATCGTCCGGGGCTTGAGCGGCGATCGCGATGCCGTCGTGATCCGCGGGCCGGACGAGGGGACGTCCGCCTCGCTGGAGCACGTCTTCTGGGTGGTCGCCTCGCACGTCACGATCGCGGACCTGACGTTCGGCTGGTGCCTCTACCACGGGATCCAGGCGCACGGGCAGCCGCCCTATAACGTGTCCGGCCTCTGGGTCCACAACTGCCGGATCGTCAACTGCAACGAACAGTTCATCAAGGGGACCTCGGCGCCCGACGATCCGGAGGGCGTGACGGACAGCCTGGTCGAGAACTGCCTCTTCGAATTCACCAGCGGCTGGGCCTACCAGTTCTACACGGGCGGGATAGACGCCCACAAGGTCGCGAACTGGACCGTGCGCGACAACCTGTTCCGGAACATCCGCGCGCCGGACGGCAACGCCGAGCACGCGATCCATTTCTGGAACCGCAACACCACGCGCCCGCAGAACGTGATCGTCGAGCGAAACATCATCATCAACTGCGACCGAGGCATCGGGTTCGGGCTCGGTTCGTGGCTGCAAGGCCACGACGGCGGGACCAGCGTGATCCGGAACAACTTCGTCTATAACGACGGGGCCGGGCCGAACACGGATGTCGGCATCGGGCTGGAGTCGGCGACGAGTGTCAAGGTGGACAACAACACGGTGGTCGTGCCGTACTGGGCGCCGATCGAGTACCGGTTCGCCGCGAGTTCGAATCTGGTCTTCCGCAACAACTTGGTGGACGGCAGTATCACCGCGCGCGACGGCGCCCCGGCGCCCGCGCGGTCGAACAACCTAGAGAGCGTGCAATCGTGGTGGTTCCGGAACCTGGCCAACGGCGACTTGCACCTCAAACCCGGTGTGACCAGCGTTCTGGACAAGGGCTGCACGGTGGCGGCGTTTGCGGACGACGCGGACGGCGACGCGCGGCCCGACGGCGCGGCGTGGGACATCGGCGCGGACGAGTACGCGCCGTGGAGCACGGATTCCAACGGGGACGGCGTGCCGGACGGGTGGTACCTGCAGTACGGGTTGAACCCGACCAGCCTGACCGTTGCGGCGGGCAACGCGGATGGAGACGTCCACAACAACGGCGAAGAATGGATCGCGCTGACCGATCCGACCAACGGCGCGTCGTTTTTCCGCGTCGAGGGAATCGGTCAGGTGAGCCCATTTACCGTCACGGTGCCGTGCTCCACGGCGCGGGTGTATTCGCTGGAGGGATGCGGGAGGCTGGATACCGGATCCTGGATGGCGGTTGAGGGACAGACCCATGTCCCCGGCCACGCGAGCGGGACCACGACGCTGACGGACACCAACGCAGCCGCTTTCCGGGTCTACCGGGTGGGCGTCGCGGTGCCGTGAACCCGATTCGCTCATGTAGGGGCGCCGCTTGCCGGCGTCCGTGGGCGTCGCAAGCGACGCCCCTACAGCCCGTCGGACTTCGCCGTGGCCTTTTTTGCCGCGGCGGGGTAGGGTGGCGTCCGGGTTCTCCATGATTCGAATCCATCGCTGGTTCTGGCTCGCGATGCTGGTGGCCGCCGCGACCGCGCGCGGGGGCGACCTGACGTTCACGGTGATGGCGGCCAACTTATCCGGCGACGACACCCTGTACCGACGGCCGGCCGGGCGGATCTTCCGGGGTCTCAAGCCGGACATCGTGGTTCTCCAGGAATGGAATGTCCTGGACGGCGACTACAGGAAGTTCGTGGGCCGGCATTTCGGGCGCGGGTTTTCGTTCTGCGTCCAGCGGTCGCGGCGCAAGGGAATGCCCAACGGCATCGTCAGCCGCTGGCCGATCACCGCGCGGGGGCTGTGGAAGGATCCCGTGGTCGACGACCGCGGCTTCGTGTGGGCGACGATCGACCTGCCGGGCCCGCGCGATCTGCACGCGGTCAGCGTGCATTTCAAGCACGGCGGGAACTCGAAGGAGAAGCAGAAGCGCCGGGGCGAGGCCGAGTTGCTGGTGGACTATATTCGCCGGGCCGGCTGGCCGGCGGACGATTATCTCGTCATCGCGGGCGACCTGAACTCGATCAACCTGAAGGAGCCGCTTTTTACGGTGTTGTCTTCCGTGGTCGGCAACGCCCGGCAACCGGCGGACCAGTCGGGCGCCATAGGGACCAGTGTTTCCAGAAAGAAGTGCTACGACCACGTCCTCGCGAATCCCGCGCTCGAGGCCTGCCAGGTTCCGGTCGAGATAGAGGGCCTCGTCTTTTCCAACGGCATGGTCTTCGACAGCCGGCGCTGGACGCCGCCCCCGCCGCCGATACTCCCGGACGATTCCGTGCAGGCCGGCATGCAGCACCTGGCGGTCATGAAGGCGTTCCGGATCCCCGTGCCCGACGCGGCGGAGCCCCTGCCGTGATTCAGCGGGGCGGATTCGGAGGGACAGATGACGACAAGAGGGACGACGACAAGAGGGACAGAGAACAGACGGAAAGGGACAGCGTGGGGACAGGGAAATTGTATCGGAGAAAAGACAAGGGAGAAGTGAAAGACAAGAGGGACAGAGAACAGACAGAGTGGGGACAGGGACAGAGAACAGACAGAGTGGGGACAGGGAAATTGTATCGGAGAAAAGACAAGGGAGAAGTGGGGATACAGCAATAGTCTTGGTAGATGCCTCTTGATGAGGGCACGGGCTTGAGGGGTCAACGGATAAAGAGGCGGATTCAGACTCTCCGAAAGTCTGATGGCCTCGGATGGGAGCCCCAGAGAACCTGCTCAATTAAGAACCGCCCGTTGTGAACAAACCGTCGCGTGAGCCGGCAACCGATCGGAAGCCGGAGATCGCTTCTCCCTATGCGAGGGATGCGGTTAATCCGACTCTACCAGACGGACCCGCCGCCAGGCGAATAAGGCATCCTCGTTTCGCCCAGAGCAGGCCATGCGATGACGGTCAAGGTCTCTTCGGTAACGGCTCATCACCTCGCGCACAAACAGCTCCGAACCAATGACCAGCCCGCGGGCCCAGTGCCGAACCCGCCGCCGGACGGTCAAGGAGAACGAAATTGACGCCGGCTCCTGTTCGGTCTTGTTGGTCAGGGCCTGATCCATAAGACCCCGTGCTTCGGCCAAGGTCTGGATCCCGAAGAGATCCTTGAGCATGGGCAACATAATCGTTGTCAGGTTGCATTCGAAGGGATGGCGACCGGTTTGATGCCATACGCCCTGCGAACAGAAGCGGTAATCGGCGGCGCTGCGGACCATGCCGGCCCGCGCGGGATTGTTTTCGATGTACGTCCAACAGGACCAAACCGCGCGACCGCTTTGGAGGATGGTGTTCTTGAAGCGGTCGGCCCACAGTGAACCACGCCGGCGGACGGGCCGTGTCCGGTTGAACCAGGTGGTGAACAGGTGCTGGAGGTGTCGCATGAACCAACTGACGTCCCGGCACCGCTCCTGCCACTGGCGGCAGAGCCTGGAGTTGGGTTCGATGGTTCGCTCGCCATTATGGAAGGCATTGTAACGCAGGCAGATTTCTTCGGGATCGGATAGCTCGACCGGGGCCTGCAGGAGGATATGAAAGTGATTGGACATCACTTGGTAGGAGACAACGCGGACGGTGTATAAGATGCTGACGCGCTGCAGAATGCGCACAAACTTCTCCTTTTCGGCGTCGTCGAGCGGCCTGTCCAGGGCCGTGCCGACGCAGCGATTATAGCAATGGTGCCAGGTATCTGCGGAATCCCTTCTGATTCGTGGCTGTCTCATGGCCAGTCATTCCTTCCCGGTGCTGTAAGGCCCTCTACTACAAGAAAGGTTCGAGAGATCGATCATTCCACGAAAGTTTCACTATTTCTCTGTCCCCCTTGAGGCCCCACGACTACGCCCACCACGACTTCCCCCACCACCCACCACGACTCTCTGTCCCCTGCCGGCCCTCCCCTGCCGGCCCTCTGCCGGCCTGTCCCCTGCCGGCCGATTCCGTTCAGGCCGGCATGCAGCACATGGCCGGCATGAAGGCGTTCCGGATCCCGGCGCCCGAGCGCTGAACGAGCCGCGGCGCCTCGTCACTTTCCGCTGTACATCGCGTTCCTGCTGTGCTTTGCTATCCCGACAGATTGTCCGGAATGCGGATGCGTAAGGAGGAATCTCATGAAGGCGTTATCCGTGTCCATGTGTCAATTCCTTGTCGTTTTTTCTGTGCTGTTGTTCTCGATCACGGCCCCATCGGCGAGGGCGCAAGACGACCCGTATGAACCCAACAACTCGACGAACGAGGCCACGGATCTCTCCGGCGCTTCCGGCCTCTGGCTCTCCGAAAACCTGGGCCTCGGTATCCAGTGCGACGACGACTGGTATCGCATCGAGGTGCCCGCCGGCCAGGAGCGGGTGTTGGCGGATTGCCTGTTCTCCACCGCGCGGGGCGACCTGACGCTCGAACTGTACGACAGCAACGCGGTCTATGTCACGGCCTCCTCCGGCTTCGAGGACAACGAGGGGCTGGATTACGTGGTGGCGGCCGCGGGCCGCTATTATCTCCGCGTCACCGGGCCGGGCTCGTGCAACGAGTACAACCTGCAGTGGGACGCCTTGAGTCCCGTCGGCGGGCCGGACGACGCGTACGAGGCGAACAATTCGGCGACGCGGGCCTACAACTTGAGATCCGCGCGCGCGACACCCCTGTCGCTCCTGGCCGGGCCGGGCCAGCAGTGCGACCCGGACTGGTTCCAGATATACGCCGCACCGGGCTCGGAACGGGTGATCGTCCACAACCTGTTCACCAACACGCCCGGCAACCTGCACCTGGAACTGCGGGATGAACTGGGGCGGCGGGTGGCACTGTCGTGGACGGGGACGGATTTCAACACACTGGACTTGGTCGTGCCCACCCCGGGCGTCTACTTCGCCAAGGTGCCGGGGCTCAACGCCTGCGACGAGTACGACCTGTGGTGGGACAGCCGGATCCCGCCCGGCAAGGTCGGCCCGCCGGTGGTCGTGGCGCTGTTGTACGACGGGAACTACGTGGACACGTCCGACGGCGGGGCGATGGGCGAGGCGTTCAACCTGCGGCGGGCGCTGGAGGCGATGTCGGTCCGGGTGAACACCTTCACGGGCATTACCGACACGGCGTTCAACATCAACCTGGCCCGCGCCAACGTGCTGCTGATCCCCGAACTGGAACTAGCCAACCTGGGCGCGGCCCTTACCCCGGGCGCCGTTGCCGAGATCACCCGGTTCGTCGCGGGCGGCGGGTGCCTGGTCCTTCATGGCGAGATGACCGGCCATGATCAGGCCTTCCTGTCGGCGGTGTTCGGATTCACGGTCCAGCAGCAGGGGGATTTTTCCGGCGCCACGTCCACCAACACCGGAGACACGGCCGGCACCGCCTTCGAGGGAGGACCGCCCAGCCTGGGCGGGGAGAATGGCCTGTATCCCTGGCTGGCGTCCAGCCTACCCGCCGGCAGTTCCAGCCTGTACCAGTTCGAGTCCGGCGGCCACACGCTGACCACCGTCGGCGTGATCCCGTACGGCGCGGGCCGCATCGTGCTCCTGGCGTGGGACTGGTTCGACGCCGCGCCCTGGGGGACGCAGGACAAGGGGTGGAACAGCACCCTGCTCTCCGCCCTCGCGCAGTGCGCCTGCGAGCCGCTGCTGACCTCGGTCCGGAAGGCCGGCCCGGACACGATCTTCAACCTGGAGGGCGGCTTCAAGCACACCTACCGGGCCTGGTTTACCGACGGCGATCTCAAGGGAAGCCCCGCCTGGGCGCCCTTCGGCAGCTTCGGCGAGCGGACGGTGACGGTGCCGCTGGACGTCTTTCCCTTCGTGGATGACTACGGCTTGTTCACCAGCGGCGGGCCGTCCCTGACGGGTCGCCGCACGTACCGGGTCGCGCGCGAGCCCACCGTGACGGCCCCCGAAGTCGCGGTGCTGCTGGACCCCAATTACGTGGACATGAATCTGGAATCCATCCCGGCCGCGGAAGGCCCGAACCTGGCGGCGGCGCTGCACCGCATGCGCTACGAGGTCATCCCCGTCAACGGCATCGCCGAGCAGGATTTCCTCGGCGCTCTCCGGCCCGAGGGATACCTGCTCATCCCGGAACTCGAGGGCGGCAACCTGGGCGCCGATCTCTCCGCGGGCGCGCGGGCGGCGATCACCAACTTCGTCCAGGCGGGCGGCGTGATGATCGTCCACGGGAGCCTGGGGCCTTTCGACGAGAACCTGGTCAACACGCTGTTCGGCTACAGCATCGACGGCATCGGCGACATGAGCGCCATCGACACGACCGGCACGGCGGCGCGGGTCGGCACGGCCTTTGAGCGGTGCCCGGCCACGATTTCCGGCAACGACGGGCTCTTCCCCTGGATCCCGGGCACAGTGCCCCCCGGCGCGGCCGTCATGTATGAGACCCCGGCCAACGACACCAACTACGCCAGCGTCGTCGTGATCCCCGAGGGCCTCGGCCGCGTCGTGCTCCTGGCCTGGGACTGGTGGAGTGGCGCGCCGCAGGGCGCGCTGGACGGCGGCTGGAACGACGTGCTCAACGCCACGTTCAAGAACTGGAGCGGCAAGGATCTCTTTGTGGGATACTACGACCTGGAGGCCGGGCAAGGCAGTTACGATCAGGTGGCGCCCATCCAGACGGCCGGTCATATGCCGGCCTCGTGTCTCAACGTGGCCGCGCGGGACCTGTACGGCCTGGACGTGCTGTTCCTGCAAAACCCCTCCAACGATGGCTATGCCGAGGAGTTCACGAACAACCTGGAGGCCGTCCGCCAGGCCGTCATGGGAGGCATGACGCTCGTCTTCCACGACCGGGCGGTGACGAATATCACCGCGCAGATGTTGCCGGGCGGCGCCGGCATCGCCTTCGCCCGCGACACGGCCAGCCCGGCGGCCGACAACATCAATATCGCGACCTCGGGCACCCTGGTCACGGACGGCCCCGGCGGCGTGCTGGACAACAGCTCCCTGGACATCGGGGGCTCCTCCTCCCACGGGTACGCGGACGAAGCGTCCTTGCCGGCGGGCGCGGTCAACATCCTGTCCCGCCCGACCTCGACGGAGGTGGTGACCTTCGCCTATCCCTATGGCGCCGGCTGGGTCGTGTATTCAACCATCCCGCTGGATTACTTCCTGTTAGGCAACGGCCCCGCGGCATTCCGCGATATCTACGCGCCGAACATCGTGGAATACGGCTGCGAACTGCACTGAACGGCGCGGACCGAAAAAAAAGGGTCGCCTCCCCGCGTCCGGCCGGGGTAGGCTGGCCCGGTCTTTTCCAATGATTGGAAAAGCGCGGGAAGGTTTTTTCCAATGATTGGAAAACAAGGCGGGCTGATCCTGGCGGGGCTGCTGGCGGCGGGCGCGGCGCGCGCGGCCGCGCTCACGTTTACCGTCATGGCCGCCAATCTCTCCGGCTCCGATTTCGAGTACGACGAGTCCGCGGACCGGGTCTTCCAGGGCTTGAAGCCGGACGTGGTGGCGATCCAGGAGTGGACCGTGGCGGGCGGGGACCGCCGGGCGTTCGTGGACCGGAACTTCGGAAAGGACTTTTTCTTCTGCGTGGAGAACGAGCCCCGCGACAAGGTGCCCAACGGCGTCATCAGCCGCTGGCCGATCACCGCCTCGGGCGAGTGGCCGGACCGCGTGGTGCAGAACCGCGACTTCGTGTGGGCGACGATCGATCTCCCCGGGCCGCGCGACCTCCACGTCGTCAGCGTGCATTTCAAGTCCGGCGAAAGCTGGTACCAGAAGAAGGGCCGGCAGCGCGAGGCCGTCGCCCTGCTGGACTACATCCGGCGGGCCGGCTGGCCGGCCGACGATTACCTGGTCATCGCGGGCGACCTGAACACGGTGAGCCGGAACGAGCCCCTGTTCAAGATCTGGGCGTCCCTGGTCAGCGACGCGCGCCAGCCCGCGGACCAGAAAGGCGACAAGGACACCAACATCCCGCGCCAGCAGTGCTACGACTATGTCCTGCCCAGCCCCGCGCTGGATGCCCTGCATATCCCGGTCGAGGTCGGCGGCCTGGTCTTCCCGGACGGCCTGGTCTTCGACAGCCGGCTCTGGTCCCCGCCGCCCCCGCCGATACGGCCGGGCGATTCCGCGGAGGAAGACCTCCAGCATCTCCCGGTCATGAAAGCGTTCCGCCTGCCGTAGCCCACCCGAGGGGTTCCAGTCTGCTGGAGGGCGAGCCGTGTCCCCGGGGTTGAATCCGTGTCCCCGTGTCGTATGTTCATCCTGATGGCGGAACATCCCATGAAGTCGCGACCTTCGATCCTGATCGTAGCGCTGACGCTCCTCGCCGCCGGGACGGCGCGGGGCGCGGCGCAGGAGCCCACGACCGTGAAAAACCGGGACGCATTGAAGAAGAAGCTGACCCCGCTGCAGTTCCAGGTGACCCAGCAGTGCGGCACCGAGCCGCCGTTCCGCAACACGTACTGGGACAACCACCGCGAGGGGATCTATGTGGACGTGGTCTCGGGCGAGCCGCTGTTCAGCTCGACGGACAAGTTCGATTCCGGCACCGGCTGGCCGAGCTTCACGAAGCCGCTGGAGGCAACGAACATCGTGAAGAAGGCGGACCGCAGTCACTTCATGGAACGCGTTGAGGTCCGCAGCAAGGGCGCGGACTCGCACCTCGGCCATGTCTTCGACGACGGCCCCGGGCCGGCCGGCCTGCGCTACTGCATCAACAGCGCCTCCCTCCGGTTCATCCCGAAAGAGGACCTGGAAAAAGAAGGCCACGGGGCCTACCTCAAGCTTTTCGAGAAGTGACCCGGGCGCTCACGGGATCGGGTCGGGCCAACGCGGCCCGGACAGGATCAACCGCTGGAATTCGGCGTACCGGGCCTGGTCTATCGGCGTGATCAGTTCCTCCCGCGGCGCTTCCTGGACGATCCCGGTGACGAGGTTGCTGATGAGATTCGGCGTGCTGCCCGGGGCGTCGCCGATCGAGAGGCTCCCGACGTTCGTGTAGAGGGCGAGGGGCTGGATGTGCTTCAGGATCATCCCGCCGGAGCCCACGACGTACGTCGCGGGCGTCAGGAACGGATTGGTCGAGTCCGACACGTCTATGGCGCTGGTCGAGTTGGACAGGACGGTGAAGAGGTCGTGGACCTCGGCCCACGGCTGGTCCTCGAGCGCGTCCATGTAGCCGGAAGCGTCGGTCTCGGGCCAGAAAAAGTCCTCGGCCAGATCCAGCGCGACGGTCAATCCCTGACCGAGAATCATGCCGCGCGCGCCCGAAAAGTCCACGTCGTTCATCCTCCAGGTCGAGCTGTCCCGGACACGGGCGCTGGCCTCGTGGCCCTCGAAATTCACGGTGAAATACATGCTATTGACGTAGCAGATGAAGTTGTCGGCCCAGGCGTAGAATCCGTCCGCGCCCGGCCAGGCCAGCGACGAGGCACTCCAGGTGGCGCCGCCATCATCGGTGTAGAGGAGTTGTTCATCCTGGCACGCGATGAACCCGGTCGTGGTGGAGACGAAGCTGACCCGGCAGGGGATGTCGCCGTAGAAGTCGGGGCTGATGTCCGTCCAGGTCAGGCCGCCGTTGATGGTCCGGCGAACCGTGCCGTTGGTGCCGATGCAGTACCCGCGGGAGAGGGAAGGGAAGGAGAGGTCCACCAGCCGGTCGGTCGTCCCGCTGAAGCAGGGCCACCACGTCGATCCGTCCGTCGTCCGGATCACCTTGCCGCCCGCTCCGCAGGCCCAGCCGTGCGTGGCATCCGCGAAGAACACGGCCAGCAGGTTGGAGGCCGTCGGGCTGGTCTGTGCGGTCCAGGTCGTGCCGCCGTTCGTGGTGCAGACGATGGCTCCATTATTGCCGACGGCCCAGCCGCGGTTCGCGTCCACAAAGCACACGTCGTTCAGATCCTCCCCTGTGCCGCTGTCCTGCGCGCGCCAGCCGTGAAGCACCGTTGGCACGTACACGTCCGCGGTCATGGTCGGGGCCGAGGCGCTGATGTCCGTGAGGCGGATGTCCGAGTCAGTGTCGTAATGGGTGGCGTAGAAGTCGCTGCTGGGGTTGCTGTCGGGCGTGAACTCCGTGTTGCCGGTCGAGCCGGGGAACGACGCGGCCTCCTCGGAGGAGTCGCCCGCCCCCGCGCCCGCGTATTCCAGCGACAGGACGGCCATGCTGGATCGGCCGCCGCCCACGTGCCAGACCAGCAGCCCGTCTTCCGGCAGCGCGGCATCCGAGCCGATGGGCTGACGGTTCTCGACGAGGAAGTACTCCTCGGACGGCAGGTCAGCCGGCACCAGTTTGTAGATCTCCGGGTATGCCTCGACGTTGCGGAGGGTCTGGCCGGTAGCCCGTCCGCGGATTTCCGTCGGCGTGACCCAGCCGAGGTACACCTTGTGCCAGGCGCTCGGGTGGGCCGGCGGGTCGAGGTAACAGCCGGTGCCCATCAGGCACCACTCGAAGACCTGCTCGTCGTCGTAGAAGTCCGGCAGGCCGAGGACGTGACCGAGTTCGTGGCAGAAGAGGCCCACGACGGCGTCGTCGTCCTGCGAGGTGTACTCGCTCACCTGCACGCCGTCCACGGTCACCGGGCTGGACAGGCTGCGCATGTGGGCCGTTTCCCAGCCCCAGATCGTGATGTAGTCGCTGGCGGCCACGAGGACCGCGTCCACGTACCCGTCGCCGTCCCCGTCGTATCGCGAGAAGTCCACCGTCGTGTCGGCCGCGGCGATCGCGTCGGCGATAAACTCCTCCACCCCCGGGGTATCGGTGGTGTAGCCGCCGAAGTTTTTCGGCATGGTGAACGGGCCGTACACGTCGCCGGTCACGTCCAACTGGCCGTAGGACACCTCTTCGTAATACTCGGTCATGTTCGGGCTGTAGGCGCTGCCGAACAGCCGGGCATCGAGGTCGGCGGCGGTGTACGGCGTCGGCTGGTCGGGGAAATCGACAAGCAGCACCGGCACGTCGAGGCGGGTGATCGCGGGCGCCGGCGGAGGCACCGGCCCGGCGAGCAGGGTCGCGGCCTTCGCGGCGGCGGTCCGCCGTTCCTTCAGGAGTTGCAGGCGCCGGGCGACCCGGCCGGCGCGGTAGTCGTGGCCACCGGGCCCGGAGAACGGGGAGCGGATGGCATCTCCGGCCGGCGCGAGCCCCATGACCCGCCGGGCCAGTTCCGGTTTGGTCTTGAGCAGGGCCACGGTTTCCGGCGAGGGGGTCGCCGCGTCCACGACGAGCAGGGCGGGAAGAACCAGCAAGGCTGCGGCGACAGATATCTTCATGCGGCTATTCCTTTTCCTTGGCATTGGCGACGGCCCCTCCTGGCCTCCGTCGGTCCCTTTACGGCGGCGCGTATTTAAGGTATACCTATACGTATAAGCTGGGGGTTTGTTAAATGATATTTCGGAAGAGCTGCGGAGGGATGGGGCTGCTGGTGCTGCTCTCTGTTTCTGCCGGGGCCGCCGACCCGTGGCCGGCCGAGACCAACACGCTGGCCACGAAGCTGACCGGCATCGATTCCGGCCTCGACACGAGCAACTGGAGCGGCGCCGCCTGGGACCCGGAAACCCGCACGCTTTGGCTCGCCTGCAACAGTGGCTACTTCTGGGCGCTGGTCGAGGACGGCGCGGGCAGTTTCCGCGTGGCCACCAACGCGGCCGGCACGAAGGCCAAGTGGTCGCCGGGCGGCGACCTGGAGGCCATCTGCCCGGTGGATTACGGCGCTTCGTCCATCTTCCTGCTGAACGAGGCCGGTTCGATCCGCGAGTACAGCGTGGCCTCGTACGGCGTCGTCAGCCTGCTCCGCAGCTGGGACATCTCGGGCTCGTGCCCCGCGTCCGGCGGCTCGGGCCCGGAGGGGATGACCTTCGTGCCGGACGCCTACCTCCAGGACCAGGGCTTCTGCGACACGAACGGGAATCTCTATGTCAGCACCAACGGCATGGACGGCCTGATGTTCGTCGGGCACCAGAGCGGCGGCTACATCCATGTCTTCGACCTGAATCCCGCGGGCACGCAGTTCCGTTACGTCGGCCGGTACAAGACCGGCCAGGCCGAGACCGCCGGCCTGGAGTTCGATCGCTCCACGGGCAAGCTCTACATCTGGCACAACACCGGTGCCAATTATCTCGAGGTGACGAGGCTGGACTCGATCGTGGACGGTTCGGACCGCCGGCTCCGGCCGCTGGCCGAGTACCTCGGGCCGCGCGCGGGCAACCTGGAAGGCTTCGCGATGCTCCCCACGCCGGAAACCAACAACTGGTGTTTCATTACGGACGACGACAATCTCAACCACGAGGCCCTGGTCTGGTACCGGCAGTTCGAGCCGCCCGAGGACACGACGCCGCCCGTCGCGGCCTTTACCGTTCCGACCAACGGCGCCGTGTTCCGCACCAGCCGATCCAACCTGTGGATCTCCGGCACGGCCGTGGACACGGGGGGCGTGGCCTCGGTGGGGTGGTCCGTCTCGGGCGCCGCGACCGGGAGCGCGGCCATCGGCGTCGTGGCACTGATCGCCCCCGGCGCGACGTGGAAGTATCTCGACAACGGCACCGATCAAGGCACGGCCTGGCGGGCCGTGGATTTCAACGATGCCGCGTGGTCCTCCGGGCCCGCCGAACTGGGCTATGGCGACGGCGACGAGGCGACCACGAACAGCTACGGCCCCGACCCGAACAACAAGTACGTCACGACCTACTACCGCCGCGCGTTCGAGGTCGGCGACCCGCGTGTCTTCACCAACGGCCTCGTCATCGCCGCGGTGCGGGACGACGGCATCCTGGCCTTCCTCAACGGCGCGGAGGCCCTGCGGAACTACATGCCCGAGGGAGAGGTCACGTACACCACCTTCGCCAGTTCCACGGCCGCCGGAGCGGACGAGACCAACTGGCAGGCCGGCGCGGTGAGCGCGGGCGCGCTGACGCAGGGCGTGAACGCCGTCGCGGCGGAGGTCCACCAGGTCAACCTCACCAGCAGCGACATCAGCTTCAACCTCGCCCTCGGCGCGGACCTCGGCAGTTCCTGGCTCATCACTAACGCCGTGCTGGCGGCCGGAACGAACGTGCTTTCCGTGGTCGCGCGCGACGCCTCCGGCAACGCGAGCACCGGCACGCTGACCGTTGTCGTCACGGACGACGTGGACGCCGACGGGTTGCCGGACGACTGGGAGATCGACCACTTCGGCGACACGGAGACCTCGTCGGGCGGGCCGGGCGACGAGGACGAGGACGGGTTCACCGACTGGGCGGAATACGTCGCGGGCACCGACCCGAATGACGAGGACTCGTTCATGGCGATGGAGTCCTCCGCGACGGCGGCATCGGGATGGGTCATCCGTTGGCCCGGCGGGACGAACCGCTTCTATGACCTCTACCAGTCCACGAACTTGTTCCAACCCTTCACCGAGTTGGAGACCAACCTGCCCGCGGTCCTGCCCTTGACCAGCTACACCGTGCCGGTCAGTTCCGCCGAGGGCGTTTACCTGCGCGTCCGGGTACGGAATCCCTGAAGCGCCGGGGGGCCGCGTTATCGGCGCCTTCGATCCCGCCGCCGCCCGTAGGCCATTCCCGCGCGGCGCGCCAACTCGGCGCAGAGCAGCGTCGGCAGGTACACGATCGCGCCGGCCAGGCCCTTCATCTGGACCGCGCGCCGGATCACGTGCCCGGCCCCGCCTGCCTCCTCGCGGGCGGCGCCCCGCTCCGCCAGGCGCTGGTGGTAGATCCCCGCCCGGAAGTTCTTGGCCAGCACCTCCTCCCGCCACGGGCCGTACTGGTGGGCGACGGTATGGTGCGGATTGAAATACACGGCGATGCCGCTTTCCCGCAGGCGGCGGCCCATGTCGCTGTCCTCCGCGCGTCCGAGGCTCTCGTCGAACAGCCCCACGCGCTCGAAGACCTCGCGGCGATAGGCGGCCGCGCCCGCGGCCTCGAGCCGGTGGTCGGCCGTGATCTCCGGCGCGGGCAGCGGCGGGGGGCTGAACACGAAGCGGGCCTTCGCGGCCAGGCCCCGAGGCAACGGTCCCGGGTCCGGGTCCAGCCGCTTGCGCAGGCTGATCTCGTAGGCGAAGTGGCTCAACCGGCTGGACAGGTTGTCCCGGGCCGGCACGATCCGGAAGCGCACCACGGAGGCGTCCGGCCGCTCCCGGAAAAACGAAACGAAGGTCCGCACATAATCGGGGGCCAGGAGGTAGTCGTCCGCCACGATGGCGATGAACTCGCCGCGCGCGGCCCGGATGCCCGCGTTGCGCGCGGCGGGAATGCCGCGGTGCCCGTCGCCGAGATAACGCACCCGGGCATCGCGCGCGGACAGCGCCCGGACTTGTTCCGCGGTTTTGTCCGTGGAGCCGTCGTCCACGACGACGATCTCCATCCGGTCCGCGGGGTAGTCCTGGCGGAGCAGGCAGTCCAGGCCCTGCGCGAGCAGGCGGGCGCGGTTGCGGGTGAGAACGATCACCGTAATAAAGGGGCCTTCCTGGACGGGCGCCGTCATGCCCCTACAGATTACGCGCGAACGCCGTGGATGTGCAGCCAGATTCGCACGAGCAGTTGCAGCGGCAGGAACCGGAGCCGGTTCGGGGGCAGCAGGCGAACCTCCTCGGCGGCGATCATCTCCGCGCCGTGCTTGCGCCGGAGAAGGACCTCGCCCCGGGCGTACCACAGGCGCGCCCGGAGAAACGAGGACAGGGTCGACCGGTAGTCGTGGGTCGCCGCAAGTTCATCGGACTTGTAGACCGGGATACCGAGCGCGCGGAGGTGCAGCCACAGGTCGAAATCCTCGCGGGGCTCCACCGCCTCGTCGAACAACGGGTTGAGCCGGTCCAGCAGCGCGCGCTTGATCGAGAGGGTGCCGGGCGAGATGCGCTCGACGGGATAAAGCGGCCCGGCGTCCGCCCGGTTGAAGGCCGCGGCGTAGTAGTAATGCCAGTACTGCGCGTAGAGGTCGCTCCGCGCCGGCCGCTGCAGTCCGTTGAGGACGAGAACCTCCGGATGCTCCTCGTGGACTTGGCGGCAGCGCGCCAAGTAGCCGGCGTCGGGGATGATGTCGTCGTCGAAAAAGCACAGCACGTCGCCGGTCGTGGCCGCGATGCCGGCGTTGCGCGCGACGCACACGCCGCGCGGCGGATCGAGCCGGAGGATGCGCGCGCCGCCGGCCGCCTCCCGGACGGCGTCCGCCGCCCGGCTGCCGTCGTCCACGACGATGCACTCCGCGTCCGGCGCTCCGCGCTGGGTGGCGAGGGCGGTCGTCAGTCGGCGTAGCGATTCCGGCCGGTTCCGGGTGGCTATGACGATGGAAAGGTTCACGGCGTCACATGGCCGAAAGTGTAGGCCGGCGGTGAAAAAGGGTCAATTCGGTGTATATTCCGTGGCGCAAAAATACGCTGGCGCCGCCTGCGCGGCGGGCGTATAAGGTGCCAAGTGCGGTTCAATCTAGCATGAAAGGGGCATGTATGAAGAGGATGCTTGCGCTGTGGATGCTGGTGGCTTTGATCCTTCCCTCCGCCCGTGCGGAACTTCCGCCGGTGATGGTGACCGTGGAAATCCGGGGCCTTGAAGCAATGGCCGAGCAGGTCGGCAACCTGGCCACGGATGTCGGCGCACCGCTTACCAAGGAGATGATTCTCCAGACGCTGGGCGGGTTCATGATGGCGCCCGAATTCGAAGGCCTGGCCACCGACGGCACGATACGCCTGTTCGTCTTCGATCCGCAGGCCGCTGGGACCGCCGGCGAGCCCCCGGTCCTGATCTCCCTGCCCGTCCAGGGCGACGGCGCGGCGTATCTCGAGGCCGTCTCGACGTTCATGCAGCCCGGCGAGGCTGTGGACGGCGTGACGGAATACGCGGCCGATCCCGCATCCCCGGCGCCCTTCCCGATGCAGAGCGTCTTCGTCGCGCCCGCGGAAGGCCAGTTGCTCGTCGGCGCCCAGCAGGCGCTCGTCCGCGACGGCCTCCAGGCGCTGCGCGACGGCCAGCTCGCCTCGGCCAACCTGCCGGCCTCCGGCACCGTCGTCCTCTCCGTGCCCTGCCGCCGGAACGCCGACAAGCTCGAGCCGCTGATCGAGCAGATGACCCAGGCCGCCGCCGCGGCGCCGTCCGCCGGCCCGATCGACGCGAGCCGAGTCCTGCAGGCCGAGTTCAAGGGCCTCATCAAGCTGCTCCGGCAGACCGAAAACGTGATGATCGGCCTCAAGGCCGACGGGAGCGCCCTGACGATCTCCACGCTGATCGAGCCCGCCGCCGGCACCGTCCTGCAGCGCGTCATCGGCGAGCTGCGGGCGCCCTCGGCGAAGGTGTCCTCGCTGATCCCGGGCAACGCCCTGCTGGCGATGAGCGGGTTCTTCGTTCTGCCGGATGAATTCCTCGACGCCTATGCCGAGATGACGGACGAGATGTACGGCGCCATGGGCGAGTCCTTCGCCGGGTTGGCGCCGGCCCTGCGCGAGGGCCTCGAGGCCATCAAGGGCCAGTTCGTGGGCGACTACGCCTTCGGCATCGTCCCCGGCTCCGGCAACCTGCCCGTCGACTTCATCCAGGTCATCGCCATCCGCGACATGGCCCAGGTCAAGGGCGCGATGGACAAGATGATCGCCGCCGTGCAGCAGATGTCGGCCGCGGCGGCCGCGCAGGCCGCCGAGGGCGCCGAGAAGCAGCCGTTCTCGATGAAGATCGAGGTCGGCGAACCGCGCGCCTACGAGGGCGTGGACATCACCCCGTACCACTACGTGATCGAGCTCCCGGAAGAGGCCAAGAGCGAGATGCCCGCGTTCTTGAGCCAGTGGTTCACCGATATGAAGTACGAGCTCGCCTACGTGGACGGCCACCTCGTCTACACCATCGGCTCGTCCACGGTCATGGACAACGTCATCGACTCGCTCAAGGGCGGGGGCGGCGTCCCCGTGAGCGCGGACGCGGCCTGCCGCGCCCTGTTGCCGGACCTGCCGGCCGCGGCGACCGACGTCAGCTGGATCAAGATCCTGGACCTCGTCCGCACGTTCATGAAGGCCGTGCCGGACGTCCCGGCCGAGGTCATGGACGGCCTGCCGGCCACGTCGCTGATGCTGGCCGGCTTCTCGGAGACCGAGAACGGCAACCTGGCTTCCCAGATCCGCCTGTCTCGGTCGGACCTCGCCACCATGGCCCAGTACTTCCAGAGCTTGGCGGCCAGCCGGATGCAGGGCGGGCCGGGCATCGAGGTGGACGAGATGATGATCGAGGACGAGGAAACCGGCGAGACGATCGAGGAGATCGACGTCGAGGCCGCCGACGAAGCCGCCGTCGACGAGGTGACGGAGGAAGAAGTGGAAGTCGAAGAGGAATAAACCCGTTCCCTGATTCAGTCGTGCCGATGGGCGGCCTCCGGGCCGCCCATCGTGTTTCGGAGCTCCGTGTTTTCCAATGTTTGGAAATATTCTCCGCATTTTTTCCAAACATTGGAAAACCAGCATGCGACGCGCAGGGCGACAAAAGCGGGTCTTTGCCCTGTTCAAAAACGCAAGCGGCGGGTACAGTAGCGACATTCACCGTATGGTCAGGAAGAGGGAAAACATGATAAGTAAAACGCTTTATCTGGTTTTGGCTGTCGGTATGCTGTTCGGCTTGCAGGCCGGCGCCATCACCATCGGCGCCGGGCCGGCGGTAGGGACGGACAAGAAGGGCGTGACCTGGTACCAGGAGTTCCAGGACTGGGGGCAGGGCGACATCCGGGCTCTGGACGCGAACGATGACCAGTACAAGTTTTCCAACTACGCCGACACGGGCCGCGACCTGGTCGCTTTCTACTCGCACGACGACGGCACGAACCTGTACTTCCGCATGGATTTCTTCGACCTCGGCTACGGATGGGAGAACAGCGAGGTGGATGCCTACCTCGCGATCGACTGCGCCTCGGGCGGGCAGGAGTGGCTGCCGGACTTCATGGATACCAAGACGGATCATCCCTGGGAAGCGTGCGTGGCCGTGTACAACGCCTCGGCGGGCACCCTCTACGCGACGGACTGGAGTACGCACGGGAGCGATTACCTGGGCAGCTACTGGCGCAACGACCTCGACGGCGTCGAGTTCGGGATCAAGCGCTCGTTCCTGACCGCGCGCGGATGGGACGGTTCGCCGTCTTCGCTCTCCCTCCAGCCGTTCACCTGCCGGGACGGGACGTCCGGGGGCGGCGGGGAAATTGACGGGAGCGACATCGTGGATCATTTCGGCGCCCTGGTCAGGGGCACCTCCTCGACCACCGGCTGGCTGAACGGCGCCGTCAGCGGCGCCGCGACGACCGGCCGCGCGAAGTACGCGGTGATCGCCCACGCCAACCAGTCCGTGGCCACGCGCAGCGGGACGCAGGGGCATATTTTCACGGATTACTCGGCCGACCTGAAGCCCGGGTTTGTCCGGCTGCTCGACTCGGCGGAGATGTTCGACACGCCGATCAACCTGCACATCAGCGGGACGCTGCTGATGTCGTTCCTGTGGGCCGCGCAGAACCCGTCGGAGGCCGGCTACCCGAACCGCGACGGGCCGACGTTTCTGAACCGCGTGAAGGCCTTCGTCACGACGGGGCCGGGCGGATTGATCGGCGGGGTGCTGGCGGAGCACATCATGCCGTATTTCGAGGGACAGGTGAACGCGAAGAGCATCGAGCAGAACAGCGAGCTGCTCCAGCACCTGTTCGGGCTCTCCGAGAGCGACATGAAGGTCATGCACGTGCCCGAGCGCGTGATCCGGTCGGACACGAACAACGCCTACGCGGACCCGGCGGGCCCGCTCGACGGCAAGACGTTCGAGGAGATCGCGGCGACCGATTTCACGGCGACCTACCTGGACGAGGTGACGCACCTGCACTGGTGGTTCTATTCGGGCGAGCAGACGAACGCGGGCTGGGACACCGCCAACTGCGGGCGCTGGGCGGGCGGGCAGGGGAACGACGAGGAGCCCTACCACCACAAGGTCCACAAGATCAACGGCGTCTACTGCTTCATGATCAACGACCGCGAGGACCAGTCGAAGTTCGGCAACGACGACGGCGGCATGATGAAGGACACGCGCTACACGCTGCTCCAGAAGGCGCGGGACGCGGATTCGTCCAAGCTGACGCTGGTCTTCGACGACTGGGAGGCGTTCGCGGGCAACTCGTTCGCGTCGGCCACGCCGAACAACAACGCGGACCAGTTCCACAACACGCTGCGCTGGGCGGCCAACCACCCGTGGATCGAGTTCGTGAAGTTGAGCACGGTCGCCGGCTGGGCGGCGTCGGATTCGAGCTGGGTGGTGGATCACGGTTATGTCTACGACAAGACCAGCCAGACCTACGAGTGGCTCAAGCGGGCGAGCGAGCACGACTATGACCGCTGGTACTACGGCAGCGCGCAGGAGGAGAGCTTCTTCAGCCGCGTGCCCGTGCTCCACGACAGCTGGTCGCCGGGCGGGATGAAGATGTACGGCGACCTCAACACGCCGGGCACGCTGATGCGCGACTCGTGGGACGCGATCCAGTCCATCGCGGACTCGGACCAGCTCAAGAAGATCGCCGAGTGGAGCTACAGCGCGATGATCTACGAGACGGCCTGGCACGACGAGGACGCCAACCCGGACCAGTACAAGTCGCGCAACTACCAGGACCTGGCCCAGGGCGGGTTCAACCGCGGTACGGCCGACGGGAACTGCGACGAGTCCTACGAAGACACCACGTACGACTGGACTTCCTCCTGGGCCATCCGGCTGCACGGGCACGTGCGGGACATGGGCGTCATGGCGGACGCGGCGGAGTGGGTCGCCGACGTCCGCAGCGGCGCCCAGGGCCCGCGCACCACGGTGCGCGCCGCGGACGTGGACGACGACACGCTGGACGAGTACATCCTGTGCAACAACAAGGTCTACCTGTGCTTCGAGCGCTGGGGCGCGCGGCTGGTCAAGGCCTTCGTGTACGACGCCGCGATCGGCAGCGGCGACGCGCGGATGGTGATCGGCGCGCCGGTCAGCAACCCGGCCGAGGAGAGCGAGAACGAGGGCGCCGACAACAACCGGTGTTCCGCCTTCAAGGACCGGTACAGCACCGGGCAGACCAACGCCTACGTGGACATGGACTTCGCCCTGTCGGCGCCGGTGGCCGGGTCCAACTCGTGGACCTTCGTTTCGAGCGACGGGCGGATCGTGAAGAAGATCACCCTGCCGCACGGGCGGGACGTGGCCGTGGCGGAATACGGGCTGGCGGCGGCCGTCGGCACGTTGTACACGCGGTTCGGACTCGGGCCGAACCAGCTGGACCTGATGTTCAACGGCACGCAGAACCTGCAGCGGGTGTCCGACCCGGTCTTCCGCGGCCTGCGCAACACGCAGGGCGGCGAGGCTTACATGGTGCTCGGCGATCACTGCGGCGCGATCACCGCCGCGGTTGCCAACGCGGGCTGGGATCACCGCGAGCTGCCGCTGACCGAGCAGTTCGAGGCGTACAACATGGCGACCGGGTTCAGCGTGGCCCTGGCGTTCAGCCTGGCGTCGGCGCAGGACGTGGACGGCGACGGGCTTCCGAACACCAACGAGTGGGGGATCGGCACCCAGCACATGAATCCGGACAGCGACGGCGACGGCATGCCGGACGGGTACGAGGCGTCCAATGGGCTGTCGGCGCTCGTGGCGGACGCCGCGGGCGACCTGGACGAGGACGGCGCGCTGAACTACGAGGAATACGTGATGAACACCGGGGCCGATGACTCCAACGATGTGTTGCGGCTGGAGCAGGCCGGCCTGGCGGGCGGCGCGTTCCGCATCGAGCATCCCGTGTCCGGGCCGCGGCGGTACCAGGTGTTCTTCGCGGACGGCCTGGGCTCGGGCTGGAACTGGCAGCCCTTCGCCAACACCAACGCGCCCGTCGGATCGTGGCTGACGACCAACCCCGGCGCGGCCCGGCACGTGTTCACGGACGATTTCACCGCGGCAACCTCCGGCGCGATGCCGACCAACGGCCCGCGCGTGTACACGATCCGCGTGTCCGTACCGGAATAGGGATCGGATCATGAAACGGATTCTTCTGCTGGCGGGGTTGTGGGCCGCGGCGGCGCAGGCCGCCCCCGTTTCCGACAACGCGGCCTTCTTCTACTGGAAAGCGATCGGTCTCCTGCGGCCGGCGCGGACCCCGGGGCAACTGGAACTGTTGCGCTTCGTGGACGAGGAGTTGCCCCTCCTGCCACCGCGGATCCTGGAGGCGCGGCCGTCCGTCTTGAACTGGCTGCTTTCCGAGCAGCCCGTCCGGGAGGCACTGGCCCAGGCCTCGGCTTGCGCGGAGTGCGATTTCGGCGTCCGGTCGCCCGGCGGGCCTTTCCTGGACGTCGCGCACCTGCCCCGGCTGACCCTGCTCTGCCGGAGGGTGTGCGCCATGGCGCAGGCGTTGGACTTCGCGAGCCGCGAAGCGGAAGCCGCGCAGGCTTATGTCGCACTCCTGGACATGATCCGGCGCGTGGAGGCCGAGAAGAACGCGGTTTCCGGACTGGCCGCGGCGGAGATGACGCAGGCCGTGATCGAATCTGTCGAAGGGTTTCTCGTCGGCGAGCCGGGGTCGGAGGCCCTGGCCGCGCTCACGAACGGCTTCGGCGGGGCGGCCGGGCCATCGTTCGATTCGGCGGCCTGGCTCCGCGACGAGGCCGACCGGTGGTCTGCTTGGGTGCGGCAGGATCCCGTGGGCGCGATAGAACGGATGCGGAACCGCCTCGGGGCCGGGCCTTTGGCCCCGGCGGTGGAACGCGCCGCCGCGGCCGCATCGGCGGAAGACGCGTCCGTTTTCGAAGGCTGGCTGTCGGGGTACCGGGCGCGCATGGAGGAACTGGCGCGGGCCATGGAGCAGCGTTTCCGGGAGGGCGCACCGATCCTGCTCCGGTTAGACGCCGAGCGCATGGAATCGCTGAAGGTTCCGGACGCGGCGGCCAATCCGTTGATATTGTTGCTGGTCCCCCCGGCGGCAGAAATGGACCAGCGGTGCCGCCTGGCCCGCGCGCAATGGGATATGGCCGCGCTGCTTTACGCGGCGGCGGCGCGCCGCGCGCGCGAGGGCCGGTGGCCCGAGCGCCCGCCGGGCCGGCGCGTCCCGCGCGATCCGTTCAGCGGCGAAAGGCTTTCGTACCGGCTGGCCCGGGGGCAACCGGTCGTGGGCGTCCGCATCCCGAAGGCGATGGCGGAGACCGGGCGCTATCTCTACCTGCTGGATCTCGCCGGGCGGGCCCGCCGGGACGAGGAGCGGTTCGGCGAAGCCATTGCCCGCGCCCGCGAGCTGGAGTTCGGGGAACTGTTCGAACCCGCCGCGCCGTGACCGGGGCTCATTCACCGGCGGGACAAGTCCGCCGGGGTCTTGCGCTAATTCGACGCGATCACTTCCCAGTAGGCCAGGAACCGTGCCGCGATCTCCGGCGAGTCGACCCGCAGCATGTTTTCCCAGTTCGCCGTGACCGCCGTCGTGGTGAAGTTGAAACTCCCCGTCAGGACGACCTGTTCGTCGATGACGATGAACTTGTTGTGCATCGCCGCGTAGTCGCCGGACACGGTGATCAGGGTCACGGGGATGCCCTTGCTTCGAAGCCACTCGATGGTGCGAGAGGCCAGGGGGTATTCCGCCTGCTTCGAGTCCATCTTGACCTGGAGGTCGACGCCGCGCTCGTGCGCCTCGACCATGGCGCGGGCAATGCGGCTGCGGGTGAAGGCGTAGGCCGCCACGCGGACCGTGCGCTGGGCCTCGGCGAGGGCCTGGACGACGACCGTTTCGCATTCCTCGTTGAAGGAACAGGTCACCCGGCCTGCGAGCGTCTCCGGCGGCGCGGCGTCGTACCGCATCCAGAGCGGATCGCCCTCGACCCGCTCGAACTTCTGCTTCACCTTCTTGCCGTACAGCGAGCCCGGCGAATCCGTCTGCTGGAACTCCTGCCACAGCGTCAGGGGGACATCGAGGTAGGTGATCTTCTGGTCCTGGATCTCGACGACCAGCATCCCGCTGTCGCCGCCCTTTTCAAGGAAGTAGGTGATGTGGCTGATCCATGAGCTGTCGAGGCCGGGCAGGTCCTGGCGCTCGTAGAGATCGGGGATCACGGGATCCGCGGCCAGGGCGGCCAGCGCCCCGCCGACGGCGAGCACGAAAAGGCGGATTCTTTTCATCGGGTTCTCCTGCGGAACGGGTTGGCGGCTCCGCGTTTCCCGTTTATAAGCCCGCGCCCTGAAAAGGGAAAGGCCGGCGTGCTTACGCGAACCCTATTTTGTCGGGTTTCAATCGTAACAAATCGCTTCACGGCCGTGAATGGTCATGTGTGACTGCGGGCCATCGCCGATTGACGGGAATGCGCGGCTGGCATACTCTTCAGAAAACAGCACGGGCAGGAAAGGCGCAACGATGAAAACTCTTCGCGTGATTGCGGTGTGGTGCGCGGTGTGGATGCTCGGGGCCGCGGGGTGTGCCACGATGCCCGGGCCGACGGATGAGCAGGCGGCGGCGAACCAGCGGCTCGCCGACGAAATCGTCCGGCGCCTGGAGGAGGATCCCGTGACGGCCCCGTACGCCTTCGGCGTCATGGTCCGCGACGGCATGGCCATCATGGAAGGCGCCATCTCCAGCGGCTATGTCCGTTCCCGGGCGATCGGGATCGCCCGCTCCACCCCCGGCGTGGAGAACGTGCTGGATAAACTGGCCCCGTGGTGATGCCCGCCGCGCGAGGCCAGCGTTCCTCTTTCCCGGGAGCGTTCAGGCTCCTGCTTCTATTCTTGGCCGCCCTCTTCGGGGCCGGCTGCGCCACGTCCGGGCCCGACCGCGATTTCCGCAAGGCCGCGGCCCGGGAGCCGGACCGGGCCGCCTGGATCGCCCAGGTTCCGCGCGTCAGCGGGTTTCGCGCGCACGGCGAACTGGCGCCCGTAGCGGCCGTCCTGAAGTTCTGGGGCCGGCCTTTGCGCCCCGGGGCGCTGGCCGCGCCGGGAGAGGATCCGGCGGACCTGCCGGCCTCGGAAGAGGCCCTGGTGCGAGCCATCGGGCGGCAGGGGCTCTGGGCCTATCCCTGTTCCGCGTCGGAAGCGCGCCTGCAGGATTGGCTCCGCCGCGGCCTCCCGGTGCTGGCGCGGCTGGAGGATCCGTCTTCCGGCAAGGCCGGCGACGTGCTGGTCCTGGGGTATAGCGAGACGGACGGGGCGATGCTGACGGACGGCCTGCCCGGCGGGCGGGCGAGCCTGCCGGCCCGCGAATTCCTTTCGCGGTGGCGCGCCATGGACCATCGCGCCCTCTTGATGTGTCCCCCCGACAAACCCCGCCGGGATTTGAGCCCCGAGGAACTGGTCTCCCGCGGACGGTACTACGAGGCCGCCGGGCAGGCGGTCCTGGCCCTGGAAGATTACGAGGCCGCCCGCGCGGCCGGCGCGAGTTCGCCCGCGATGCTCGTCTCGCTCGGCAACCTGTGCCGGGATCTGGACCGGACCGCGGAGGCGGAGGCGTTCTATCGCCAGGCGATCCGGGAGGATCCCCGGCAGGCCCGGGCCTATAACAACCTGGCCTACCTGCTGGCCGATGAAAACCGCGACCTGGAAGAGGCCGCGCGGCTGGCGCGCCAGGCCTTGATTCTCGACCCGGCCAATCCGCTCTTCATGGACACCCTCGGCTTCGCCCTGATGAGCCAGGGGCAGTATGCCGAGGCCGCCAACGTGCTCGAGCGCGCCTGGGGCCGGTCGCGCTGGTATCCCACGCGGGTGCAGCTCGAAATCGGTCTGCGCCTGGCCCTCGCGCACTTCCGCGGAGGCCAGGAACATCTGGCGGCCGAAGTGCTGCGCGACCTGCTCTCCATGGATCCCGCCATGCCGGTCCCCGCCGAGTTGCGGCCGCTGGTCCCCGGGTCTTCCCGCCGCTGACGACGCGGCGTTCCCGCCTTGAATCCGCCCGCGAACCGCGTAGAGTGGGGCCGCATGGAAAACTCGGGCGATATTTATCGCAAGGCGAATCAACCCTATCACGTGTCCCGCCGTTCCCGGCAACTGTGGGCCAGGCAGAGGGTGACGCCGGCTACCCCTCCCGCCGGAGATTCCCCGGGCGTGTCCCCGGCCCCGGAGGGGGCCCCTCCGCCCCGCGGCCGTGTCCGCCGCCGGCGCAAGAACACGTTCAGATCCCTCTGGCGAAAATACTTGAGCGGCCGTCTCAACAACTTGCTGGTCGCCTTCAGCCTGTTCATGGGCGGCGTCATGATGCTGGTGGTCCTGTCGCACTTCCTGCGCTACCGGGCGGCGACCCGGCAGCAGGCGCGGGCCGCGGAAACCCCGGGCCCTCTCCCGGAAGCGGTCTCGACCAACACGATCCCCGCCGAATTGCCGGACCGGATCGCCGCCTGGCGGCAGCTGCCGGACCGGCTGGCCGAGGCGGAAGGGCTGCGGATGAAGAACCGGAAGGCCGAGGCGGAAGCCCACTTGCGCACGGCGCTGGAAATTCACCCGGCGTCGGCGGCCCTGCACCTGGCCCTGGCGCGGCACCTCGCCGACACCGCCCGCCCCGCGGACGCGGTGGCGCACCTGGTCGCGGCCCTGGATGCGCAGCCGGCCGACGCCGGCGCGCGCCTCCTGCTGGCCGAGACGCTCGAGCAACTCGGCGAGCACGAGTTGTGCCGCCAGGTCGCCGAGTGGATGCTCGAAAGCGATCCCTATTCCGAGGAGGCCCATCGCCTCGCCGCCACGTCGTATCTCAAGAGCGACCAGCCCCGCGCCGCTATCCCTCACTTGAGGAAGATCGTCAACCTGGAACTCGACAGCCTGGATGTCCAGAACGACCTGGCCGAGGCGTACAGCCTCGCGGGAGAATACGAGAAGGCGCTGACCACGCTGGAAAGCATCCTTCAGCAGGAGCCCGGCCATCCGTCGGCCCTGTTCACCCTGGCCGTTTGCCATGCGCGGCAGGCGAAGACGAACGAGGTCCTGGCCACCTTCCAGCGGGCCTCGGCGCTGATCGGCGCCGACGCGGTCAACGAGTGGATGAGCCGGCCGGAGTTGCAAGCCTGGCGAACGCCATCGGACGAATCCGCGGCGAGCCCGGAAGCCGGGCCCTGACGGTCGCGCTACCCGTTCTTGGGGGCCGAGTCCGGTTTCTGGTCTTCTTCCGGCTTGGCCTCGGCGCCTTCCTTCTGGCCCTTCTTGAACTCCTGCATGCTGCGCCCCAGAGAGCGCGCCAGCTCGGGCAGTTTCTTCGCGCCGAAGAGCAGCAGGATCACCAGGAGAATCAGGATGATTTCCGGAACGCCCAGTCTGCTTAAAAACGCCAGGTTCATAGGTTTTCCCCGTCCTTCCCCGGTGCCGCCGTGTCCCGGGCGTCTTTTCGGGCTGCGTCCCCGTTTTGCGGCCGGCCCGCGACCACGTCCGCCGTGACGAACGGGGGCCGGAACGGCCCGGTCACCCGGAGCGTGCCTGCCGGTTCATTTCCTCGATACAGTGTGAGTGTTTCACCCTCGGAAGGCAAGCGCTCACATTGCAGGACGACGAACCCGGCGGCCGAGTTGACCCGGATCACCCGCCCGACGAACGCCGGGGGCGGCACGGGGGCGGGGTTCGGCGGGACGGGCGCCCGGCACCCGGCCAGGGCCAGCACCGCCCCGGCGATCACGGCCGGCCATTTCACGGCCGGGGTCCTCCCCGGGGCAGCCAGCGGGCCAGCGGGCAATCCGCGCAGCGCGGCGCGGCGCGGCAGTGCGTCTTGCCCAGCCGGACGATGAGGGCGTGGAACTCGTTGAACAACCGGGTCTCCCGCGGCAGCGCGCGCGTGAACGCGCGCGCGATGTCGTCGTAGGACGCCCGCGGATCGATCCATCCGTGCCGCGCCATGAACCGGCGCGTGTACGCGTCCACGACGAACACCGGCCGGCCCGCGGCATACAGCAGGATGCTGTCCGCCGTTTCGGGGCCGATCCCGTGGATGTCGAGCAGCTCCGCGCGGAGCGCGCCGGTCTCGAGCCGGAACAGCCGCGGCAGGCTGCCGTGTCGCGCGGTCACGCGGGAGGTCAGGGCGCGGAGCCGGCGGGCCTTGACGCGGAAATAGCCGGCCGGGCGGATCAGGGTTTCCAGCCGGCGCCGGGGCAGGGCGTGGAGCCGCGGGAGGGACAGCGCGCCCGCGCGGCGCAGCCGCGCGATGGCCTTTTCCACGTTGCCCCAGGCGGTGTTCTGGGTGAGGACCGCGCCGACGACCACCTCGAAGCGGGTGCGGCCCGGCCACCAGTGCTGGGGCCCCCACGCGCGGAAGAGCGCGCGGAACACCGCGCGCCAGGTCCTGGATTTCGGGCTCTTCATGAGGCGGTTCCCATGATAGCGCAGATCGCGCGGCCTGGCCATCGCCGCGAGACCCTTCACGCGCGGGAGGGTTGCGCGCGCCGCGTCCGCACGGTAAGGTAACCGACAACCGGAGAGCGATGATGCGATTACAATTCCTCGGCGGCGTGGACACGGTGACCGGCACCCAGCACCTCGTCGAATCCAACGGCGCTCGCGTGCTGCGCGACTGCGGCCTCTACCAGGGCCGCCGCGCGGAGTCCCGGGAGATCAACAGCCGCCTGCCGTTCGATCCGAAGAGTCTCGACTCCGTGGTCCTCTCGCACGCGCACATCGACCACTGCGGCAACCTGCCCTCCCTCGCGCGCGCCGGCTTCCGCGGACCGATCCACGCCACCACGGCCACCGCGGCGCTCTGCGGCGTGATGCTGCGGGACTCGGCGCACATCCAGGAGCAGGACGCCGCCTACCTGAACCAGAAGACCAGCCGGAAGGGCGAGGAGCCCGTGGTGCCCCTCTATACCCTGCGGGACGCCGAGGCCGCGCTGGGGCTGTTCCGGGGCTACCGCTACGGGGAGCCCGTGGACGTCGCGCCCGGCCTGCAGGCGACGTTCCGCGACGCCGGCCACATCCTCGGCGCCGCGCTGACGGTTTTCACGGAACGGCGCGACGGCGCGGAGAAACGCGCCGGCTTCGCCGTGGACCTGGGGCGCGAGGGCCTGCCCCTGATCCGCGACCCCGAGCCCATGGAGAACCTGGATGCCCTGGTGCTGGAAAGCACCTACGGCGACCGCCTGCACGGCGAGGCCGCCGCCGCGGAGGACCAGTTATGCGACGTCGTCCAGCGGACCCTGCGGCGCGGCGGCAAGGTAATGATTCCCTCGTTCGCGCTGGAGCGGACGCAGGAGGTGGTCTACCACCTCGCCTCGCTGGTCCAGGCCGGGCGCCTCGCCAACCTGCGGGTCTACGTCGACAGCCCCATGGCCACCGCGATCAGCGGCCTGTTCGAGCAGTTCGCGGACTACCTGGACGACGAGTACCGCCAGCTCAACCACCGGTTCGGCTCGGTCATGTACCCGGAATGGGTGCGGTACATCGCCAGCGTCGACGAGTCCAAGGCCGTGACCGCCTGCCCGGATTCCTGCATCATCATCGCCGCCTCCGGCATGTGCGAGCACGGGCGCATCCTGCACCATCTCAAGCACGGCATCGAGAACCCGAAGAACACCGTGGTCATGGTCGGGTTCCAGGCCGCGCACACCCTCGGCCGCCGCCTGCTGAACGGCGAGAAGAAGGTCCGCATCTTCGGCGACTGGTTCGAACCGAAAGCGGAAGTGGTCGATCTCGATGCCTTCAGCGCGCACGCGGACCGGAATGAACTGCTGGACTACGTCGCCCGCACCCGGCCGAAGCGGATCTTCCTGGTGCACGGCGAGCCGGACCAGCGCGCGGCGCTCGCCGCCGCGCTGAAGGAGAAGACCGACGCGCCCGTTGAACTGCCGAAACCGGGAGACGTAGCGGATATCTAGAATACAAACCTCCCCGGCGACCTTGTGTCGCCGGAAGGAAGGTTGGGTTGAACGGAGCGCTTTTCCAGACCTTCGCTCCCGCGACACAAGGTCGCGGGGGGCGAGACCAACCAGAAACACCGGACACCTTTTCTCCCCATGCCCCACCCGAACTCATCGGACCTGAAACCCGCGGCCCTGGTGGCCGTGGTCGGCCGCGCCAACGCGGGCAAATCCACGCTGGTCAACGCGCTGGTCGGCGAGAAGGTCAGCATCGTCAGCCCCGTGGCCCAGACCACGCGGACGCGGGTGCGGGCGATCCTGACCGAGCCGCGCGGGCAACTGGTATTTCTCGACACGCCCGGCGTCCACAAGGCGACGTACGACCTCGGCAAGGTCATGAACCGCGCCGCCCGCGCCTCGGTGGAGGGCGCCGATATCGTCCTGCTGGTTCTCGATGCCTCGCGGCCGCTGCGCGAGGAGGATCTGGGCTGGATCAAGCGGCTGGGCCGCGGCGAGACACCCGTGGTGGTCGCGCTCAACCAGGCCGACCGGGGCGCGGCGCACGCGCCGGACGGCGGGAGCGCGTGGGAGAAGCCGCCCGCCGCGCAGGTCGCGGTGTCCGGGTTGACGGGGCAGGGGACCGGCGAGTTGCTCGCGGCCCTGTTCCGGCTCGCGCCTGCCGGCCCGCCGCTGTTCCCCGACAACGTGGTCACCGACTATCCCCGCAAGCTCATCATCGCCGACACCGTGCGCGAGAAGTATTTCCAGGTGCTGAAGGAGGAGTTGCCCCATGCCCTCGCGGTCGAGGTGGAAAGCTTGGAGGAGGGGCCGGACGGGTGGGTTGCCGAGGGGACGGTTTTCGTGCAGAAGAGTTCCCAGAAAGGCATCGTGCTGGGGGCGAAGGGCCGCCTGCTCAAGCGCGTCCAGGCCGCCGCGGAAAAGGAACTTGCCGAGATCTACGGGCATCCGGTGACCCTGTACCTCTGGGTCAAGGTGGACCCGAACTGGAGCCGGAATTTCTGGATGCTCCGGCGGCTCGGGTACGTGGAATAAGCTTCGCCGCGCTGGAGGCGGGCCGCCCCCGGCCCGCGTCGGACGTCTTGTCGCCGCTTGACTCGATCACCGTACGGGGTATTGTGAAATGGATCGCTCGCGGGGGAGCTTGCTCGGCAGGCTGAGATTCCTCCATGAAGGAGAACCCCTGGAACCTGTACGGGTAATACCGTCGAAGGGAAGCGGCGCGAACGGGGTCTCCCGGCGAGACCCGTTGCATTCCCGCCCCCGGGCCAGGACTCCCACGCGAACGGCCGAAGGAGAACCGCCATGGCCCAACTCGGAAAAATCACGGACGATTTCTTCCAGAAGATCATCAAGCCCCGCCTCGGCGCGAAGCGGCCCGAGGTGGCCGTCGGTCCCGAGCAGGGCGTGGACGTCGGCATCATCGAGCTCGGCGAGTACGCCCTCGCGATGACCGCCGACCCGGTGTTCATCGTGCCCGAGTACGGCTTCGAGCGCTCGGCCTGGTTCGCGATCCATATCCTCGCCAGCGACGCGGCCACCTCTGGCCTGCCGCCGGCCTTCCTTTCCATCGATCTCAACCTTCCGCCCGAATTGCCCGACGCGGACCTGGCGGCGATGTGGGAGGTGATCCACCGCGAGTGCGAAAAGATGGGCGCGGCGATCGTCACGGGGCACACCGGCCGGTATGATAATTGCCATTATCCCATGGTCGGCGGGGCGACGTTCATGGCCCTGGGCCCGCGGGATGCGTACTGCTCGCCGAAGTTCTGCCGGCCGGGCGACCGGATCATCATCACCAAGGGGCCCGCCGTCGAGGCCACGGGCATCTTCGCCGCGATGTTCCCAGGCCGGATCGAGAACGAATTCGGGGCCGCGGTCCGGAAACAGGCGGAGGACGTTTTCTACAAGATGTCCGTGGTCGAGGACGCGCGGATCGCGGCGTCCGTCGGCACGCGCGATCGCGGTGTGGCCGCGATGCACGACGCGACCGAGTACGGCATCACCGGCGGCCTGCTGGAATTCGCGAAGGCCGCGGGGCTGGGCCTGGTGGCGCACTACGACGAGATCGTCATGACGCCGGCCGTCGCGGAAATCTGCCGGTTGTTCGAAATGGAGCCCTTCAGCAGCATCAGCGAGGGCACGCTCATCGCCGCGGTCCGGCCGCACGCCGCCGGAGAAGTGTTGCGGCGGCTCCAGGATCGGGGCATTCTGGCCTCGATTTGCGGCGAGATGACGCCGGCGTCGGACGGGATCCACGCGGTGATCGGCGGGAAGAAAAAGCCGATGGAACACCCGGGCGAGGATCCCTTCTGGGCCGCGTTCTTCCGCGCGCTGAAAGAGCGGGGATGAACCACGGATTACACGGATCGCGCGGATGAATTCAAGCATGGCTCCATCCGCGTTATCCACGACATCCGCGGGTTCACCTTCCGCGGAACGGGCCGGCTCCGAACGTCGGCGCTTGGTGGCGATGGTGCTGGTTCTCGCGCTGGTGGCCGTCCTGCCGTACACGCGCGGCCTGAAGCATGAGTTCGTCTACGACGACCTGGGCTCGATCGCGGAAAACGCCTTCCTGAATGAACCTGGCGCCGCCGCCCGCGCGTTGACCGGCCGCACGCTGCTGGACACGACCGTCCCCGACGGGCGCCGGCCGGTCGTGATCGCGTCCTACTTGCTGGACCGGGCGCTGTGGGGCCTGCGGCCCTTCGGCTTTCACCTGGCGAACGTGCTGCTGCACGCGGGTGTTGTTCTTCTGCTATTCGGGCTCTTGCGCCGGTTGACGGGCGGGCGCTTCATTCCCTGGGCCGCCGCCCTGCTGTTCGCGCTGCATCCCGTGGATGTCGAGGTGGTCCAGTCGCCGGCATTCCGCGAGGACCTGCTGGCGGCCCTGTTCGGCCTGGCGTTCCTGCGGGTCGCACTGGCCGGCGGTCCGGCGGCGTGGTGGTCCGTCCCGCTGCTGGGTCTGGCGCTGCTTTCCAAGGAGTCGGCGGTGGTTCTCGTTCCGCTGCTCGGCTGGATGGCGCTCTGCTTTCCTGTCGCGGGTCCGGATCGCCGAAAAGCGGTCCGCCTCTTGCTGGCCGGCCTCGGGTTGATCCTCGCCGCCGCCGCCCTGTGGTGGGGTAGCGGTTCGGTGCAGGCGGCGATGGGGGCCCCGGTCGGCATCGGCCTGCCGTTCCCGGAGAACCTCTGGACGGCGCCCTGGCTCTGGGTGAAGGCCCTGCGCTACCTGGTCCTGCCGTGGCCCCTGGTCGTGGACCACGTGGTGGAGCCCGTGCCGTCCTGGTCGTCGCCGGCCTGCCTCGCGGGCATCGCGCTCGCGGCGGGATTGGGCGCGGTTGCGTGGCTGATGCGCCGCCGGGCCCCGGACCTCGCGCTGGGGTTGGGCTGGCTGCTGCTGGCTTTCCTGCCGGTCTCGAACCTGGTTCCGCTCTTCAATCCGTTCGCCGAGCGCTATCTCTACTTCATGGCGCCCGGCGCCGCGCTGCTGGCGGCCGGGCTGCTGGCCCGGTGGCCCTCGCCCCGCGCGCGGGCGGCCGGCCTGGCCGCACTCGCCGCCGCCGGCGCGGCCCTGATCCTCCTGCGGCTCCCGGACTGGTCGGACAACGCCACGCTGTGGCGCCGCACGCTGGAGCGGGAGCCCCGCAGCGCGCGGGCGCATACCTGGGTCGCGCTGGATCTGAAACACAGGGGCGAACTCGACGAGGCGCGCCGCCTGCTGGAAGAGGCGGACCGGCTGAACCCGCAGGACACGTCGGCGCTGGTCAATCTCGCGATCCTGTCGGGGCAGGCGGGGCAGCTCGAGGCGGCGGTGGCCCTGCTGCGCGAGGCGACCCGCCGCCGGCCGGACAAGGCGGACGCGTGGTGGAACCTGGCCGTGGCCCTGAACCTCCAGGGCCGGACCGACGAGGCGGCGGACGCCGTGCGCCGCACCCTGGAGGCCGATCCCCGCCACCCGGCCGCGCGCGCCGCCCGGGAATAATCGTAACAAAACACATCACGGCCGTGATGTATTTTGTTGCAGTTAATCCATGTGAACGCGGGGGCCCTCGGGGCGGACTAAACGGGTGCGGGGCGGCCGGATGGCCCTTGAATCCGGCTGCCCGACCATGCATGATGAACGCATGACCACCGCGGCTCCATCCAAGATGGCGGTACTGCTCGAACGCACGGGCCTGCTGGAGCCCGCGCGGATCGAGGATCTCCTGGCGGCATACGCGCAGGGCGGCCAGTCCCTCGCCGCCCTGGCGGCGGCCAAGGGCTATGCCCGCGAGGAGGCGTTCCTGGAGAAACTGGCGGAGGTCATGGGCGTGCCGTTCCTGCGCGTGGGCGAGCAGCCCATCCCGGCGGACGTGCTGGCCCGGCTGCCGACGAAGGCGGTCTTCCAGTACAACGTCGTCCCCATCGCGCTGGAAGGCAACGTCCTGCGCGTCGCGACCTCCGACCCGTTCCTGCCCGGCCTGGTGGACAGCCTGCGCCTGGCGTCCGGGCTGCGCGTCCGCCTCGCCTTGAGCCCGGCCGTGGACCTCGCCAAGGCCGCCAAGAAGCTGTACGGCGTCGGCGCCGACACGATGGAGCAGATGATCCAGGACAACCGGATCGAGGTCGCGCCGGAAGAGGACGTGCTCGGTAAGCAGGACTTGAGCGAACTCGACCAGGAGGCGTCCGTCGTCAAGTTCGTCAACCAGGTTATCTGGGAAGCCTACCAGGACCGCGGCACGGACATCCACCTGGAGCCGATGGAAACCGACCTGCGCATCCGCTACCGGATCGACGGCGTGCTGCACCAGACGCCCGTCCCGCCGCAGTTGAAGCGGTTCCAGCCCGCGATCATCTCCCGCATCAAGGTCATGGCCGGCATGGACATCGCCGAGAAGCGCCTCCCGCAGGACGGGCGCATCAGCCTGCGCATCCGCGGCGAGGAGATCGACGTGCGCGTGTCCACCATGCCTACCGTCTACGGCGAGAGCGTCAGCCTCCGCCTCCTCATGCGCTCCAGTGGCATGCTGGGCATGGACAAGCTGGGCCTGAACCCGAAGGACGAGGCGGTGCTGAAGAAGCTGATCCACAAGCCCCACGGCATCCTGCTGGTCACCGGCCCGACCGGCTCGGGCAAGTCCACCTCGCTCTACGCCTGGCTGCACACGATCAACTCCATCGACAAGCGCATCCTGACGATCGAGGAGCCCATCGAGTACGAGATGGCCGGCATCAACCAGATCCAGGTCCGGCCCGAGATCGGCCTGACCTTCGCCGTCGGCCTGCGCCACATCCTGCGCCAGGACCCGGACGTGATCATGGTCGGCGAGGTCCGCGACAAGGAGACCGCCGAGATCGCCATCCGCGCGGCCCTGACCGGCCACCTGGTTTTCAGCACCCTGCACACCAACGACGCGGCGGGCGCCGTGACGCGCCTCGTGGACATGGGGATCGAGCCGTTCCTCGTGGCGTCCTCCATCGAGGCGCTGATCGCCCAGCGCCTCGTGCGGCGGCTCTGCCCGGCCTGCCGCCGGCCCTGGAAGGTGGACCAGAAACTGCTCGAGGCCGCGGGCTTCCCGATGGAGCGGCTTGCGGAGGGAACGATCTATGAGGCGGCCGGCTGCGAGGAGTGCCGCATGACGGGCTTCCGCGGCCGGACCGGCATCTACGAGATCCTGGTCGTCACCGATCATATCCGGCCGCTGGTGATCGCCCGCGCGTCCAGCAACGAGATCAAGTCGGCGGCCATCCACCACGGCATGCGCACGCTGCGCACCGACGGCTGGACCAAGGTGCTCCAGGGCACCACGACGCTCGAGGAAGTCCTTCGGGTGTCGGAAGAAGACGAGGCGATGTCGGAAACCTAGCCCCGGCGGACGACGCATCAAAAATGCCGCGGTTTAAATATACGGCCCGCTCGCGGACCGGCGAGAAGGTCGAGGGTTACGTCGAAGCGCCGGACCGCCGGGCGGCCCTGCTCCAGATCGAGCGGCAGGGCCAGGTGCCGGTCTCGGTCGCCGAGGCCGCGCTGGCGGCCGCGGCCGCCGCCCCGCGCCGGTCCTGGTTCACGTTCGAGCGCAAGACCGCCCGGGCGCCGCGGATGAAGCTGAAGGAGTCGCTGCTGCTGACCCGCGAGATGAGCGACCTGCTGGCCAGCGGCATGAACCTCGGCGACGCCCTGCACACGCTCTCCCGCCGCAAGACGGGCAGGGCCCAGGACGAGCTCGTGGCCGACCTGCGCGACGAGATCATCCAGGGGACCAGCTTGAGCGAGGCCCTGTCCAAGCGGCCGGAGTCGTTCCCGGCGCTGTACGTCAGCATGGTCCGCGCCGGCGAGGCCAGCGGACAACTGGCCGAGGTCCTGGAGCGATTGAGCGCGCACTACGAGCGCGTCCAGGAGACCCGCGAGAAGGTCCTGATGGCCCTGATCTACCCGGCCATCGTGCTGACCGTGGGCATCCTGACGCTCGTGTTCTCGATGATCTTCGTCGTCCCGCGCTTCACCGCCATCTTCCAGCAGCTCGGGAGTTCGCTGCCGCTGCCGACGCGCATCCTGATCGGGATGAGCGACGGGCTGATCAAGTACGGCTGGGTTGCGCTGGGCGCAATCGTCGCGGGGGTGATCCTCGCCCGCCGCTACCTGGCCACCGCGCCCGGCCGCCGGGCGTGGCATCGCCTGCAGCTCCGGCTCCCGGTCATCCGCCTGATCGTCACGTCCAACGCCTACGTGCATTTCGCCCGCACGCTGTCCTCGCTGCTGGAGAACGGTGTGCAGGTGCTCCAGGCCCTGTCCATCGTGGAGGACACCGTGGGCAACGTGGTCATCGCCGGGGCCATCCGGCGGGCGCGCGAGCAGGTGACCGACGGGGCGACGATCTCCGGGCCGCTGTCCGCCGGCAAGGTGTTTCCCCCGCTCCTGACGGACATGCTCGCGGTGGGCGAGCAGTCCGGGGACATGGCCTCGGCGCTCAAGCACATCGCCAAGCGCTACGACGACGAGCTGAACCGGGCCGTGAAGATCCTGACGACGGTGCTGGAGCCCATTTTAATGCTGTTCATGGCTATCATGGTCGGGTTCGTCGCCGTCAGCATGCTGCTGGCCGTCTTCGACATGACCAGCGGGCTCAACGTGTAGGCGGGAGGCTGGATGCGGGATAGTGGATGGGGTAGAATGCCTGTATTGAACCGGCGGACCGCCGTCGCTGTCGAAGGAGAATGAACATGAATAAAGATGCGCCACGTTCCGTCCGCCGCGCGCGGCAGGCCGACCCGACTTCGCGTCGGGCGCTTCGCCGGGCCGGTTTCACGCTGATCGAGATGCTGCTGGTTGTCGTGATCATCGGCATGCTGGCCACGATCGTCTCGGTCTCCATCCCGCGGCACCTCAAGAGCGCCCGCCAGAGCAAGGCCGCCGCGGACATCCAGGCCATCGGGATCGCCGTCCAGTCCTACTACATGGAGGAGGGCAAGTACCCGTCCAGCCTCGACGCGCTCACCAGCGGCGACGACCCCTATCTGGAGAAGGGCATTCCCAAGGATCCGTGGGGCAACCCGTACCAGTATGCCTTCCCCGGATCCCACAAGCCCTTCAGGTTCGACCTCTCCTCGACGGGGGAAGACGGCGTGGCGAGCGATGACGACGTGGCCAACTGGAAACAAGACGCCAAGAAACCGTAGGGCGCGCGCCGGCTTCACGCTGATTGAGCTGATGCTGGTGGTGATCATCATCCTGCTGGCGTCGTTCGTCGCCGTGCCCTCGTTCGTGCGGTCCCTGCGCGGGGCGCGCCTGCGCGCCAGCCTGCGCACGGTGGTGATGACGCACCGCTACACGCGCAGCCTCGCGGTCCTGGAGCAGAAGTATGCCGCCATCTCGTTCGACACGGAGAAGCAGACCCTCGAGGTGGTCACCGTCGCCGTGAGCGGCGGCGCGAATCCCGACAGCCGTTTCCTGGAGGACCTGGCCGCGCCCGGGGAGTCCATCCAGGCCAGCGCCACGCCGGACCTGGTCCGCCGGCTCGAGGACGGCGTGACCATCCGCGACTTCCGGTTCGAGGACGAGGGCCTCGAGAAGGACGGGGTCTACCTGGTCCGGTACTATCCCAACGGCATGTGCGACGGGTACAGCTTGAGCCTCGGCGACGAGAAGGGCAAGCGGGTCGAGATCGCCGTGGAGCGGTTCTCGGGCCAGCTCGAGGTGAAGGAGCGATGAAGAGGCGAAAGACCTCCGGGCGCCGCCGGGCCGGGCTGACCCTGATCGAGGTCATGCTGGCCCTGGCCATCCTCGGGCTGGGCCTGTCGGCCCTGATCGCCACGGTCGCCCGCTGCCTGGGCGTCGTGCGGCAGGCGCGTAATTTCCAGACCGCGCGGCACCTGCTCGCGCGCGCGGAACTGGAAAACCCCCTGCAACTCGAGGAGGAGATCGAGGAAGGCAGCGAGGAGGGCGGGTTTGATGGCGGGCCCTACGATTACCGCTGGAGCCGCGTCATCGAGCGCCTCGGGCGCGAGGAGGACGGCCTGTTCACGGTGACGCTGCGCGTGTCCCGGTCCGAGAAGGGCCGTGCGTCGTCCGAGGAGGTCGTGACCTGCCTGTATGCGCCGGAGGTCAAGGAGGGCGGGAGCTTTACGGGGCCGGGGGACGCGAAGCAGGGGCCGTGAAGAGTGAATAGTGAAGAGTGAATGGTGAATAGAGGAAAGAGAGCAGGGTTTACGCTGATCGAGGTGCTGGTCGCGGTGGCGATCATGGCACTCGCGTTCGCCATCGTGTGGAGCACGTTCACCGCGGCGGCGGGCGGTTGGCAGCGGGGGGCGAAGCTCCTGGACCAGCTCCACCAGGGCGACTACGTCATGGAGCAGCTGGTGATGGCCCTGCGTTCGGCGGCGTTCTTCTCCAACCGCCCGGACAAGTACGGGTTCCGCCTGGAGGAGAGCGGCGGCGGCGAGAGCTCCCGCGACACGATCAGCTGGGTCACCTCCGGCATGGCCTTCCTGCCGCCGGATTCCCACCTGGCCAACGGGCTGCACCGCCTGGAGTTCAGCCTGGACAGCGACGACCGCGGCCGGCCTGCCGTCGCCATCCGCGCCTGGTCGCACCTCGCCGACGAGGAGGAATCGGACGTCAAGGGCGAGCCGTGGTTCGTCTCGACCGAGGTCAAGGGCTTCCGGTGCCGGACGTACAACGCCGAGGACGAGAAGTGGGAGCACGAGTGGGAGAACACCAACTCGATCCCCCGGCTCGTGGAGGTCACGCTCTACCTCCAGCCCCTCGAGGACTACGCCGAACCGCAGAAGCTACAGCGGCTCGTTGAGATCCCTATCGCGCCCCCGCTGGAGGAGGCCGCCAAGTCCTCCGGCGAGGGCGGGACGCCGCCGGCCGCCGACGCGCCCGCGACGGGCGAGGGCGGCGCCGAGGGCGCGCCGCCGGCAGGGGAGGGCGAGTGATGGGCGGGTTTTTCCAATGTTTGGAAAAAATGGCGAAATATTTTCCAATGTTTGGAAAAAACACCCCCCGGGTTTTCCAATCATTGGAAAACATGGAGGCGCCGCGCCCCCGCGGCGCTGCCGGTGAGAAGCGGGCCGGGGGCGGCCCGCCTCCAGGGGGCCTGCCTCGTTCCGCCAGGCAGGGCTCCGCCCTGATCGTCGCCCTCTGGGCGCTGCTGGTCCTGTCGCTGCTGATCGGCGGGTTTGCCTTCGACATGACGGTGGAGGCGGGCGTGACCGCCTATTTCCGCAAGCGCCTGAAGGCCCAGGCCCTCGCCCAGGCCGGCGTGGCGCACGCGCAGTCCACGATCGTGCGCAGCCTCTCCGTGAAGGACGACGCCCCGGAGGAGGACGAGGAGGAGGACGCCTGGATCCGCGCGCTCAACCTGTCCCGCGGCGTGGCGGTCTCGGGCATGGCCGTCGAGCTGGGCGACGGCCGCTGCACGGTGGATATCATTCCCGAGCAGGGCCGGCGCAACGTGCACATGCTGGGCGACGAGGACTGGGAGGAGATCCTTGACCAGGCCAACATCCCGCAGGACCGCTGGGGCGCGCTGATCGACTGCTTCAACGACTGGGTGGACGAGGGCGACGAGCACCGGCTGCTGGGGGCCGAGTCCGACGATTCCTTCTACGAGGACCGCGGTTACGAGTGCAAGAACGCGCCGCTGGATACCATCGACGAGCTGCTCCTCGTCAAGGGATTCTCGCATGCCGTGGTCTTCGGCGGGGTGTCCGAGGAGGACGACGGCGAACCGCTGGCCGGGATCGCGCGCTGGCTGACCACGTGGGGCGACGGCAAGGTGAACCTCAACACGGCCTCCCGCGAGGTGCTGCTGACGGTCTCCGGCCTCAACGAGCAAAACGTCGAGGCGCTGCTCGAGGGCCGGAAGGGCCCCGACGGCGTGGAGGGCACCCAGGATGACGGGTTCGAGAGCGTGGAAAAGGCCCTCGCGTACATCGGCCTGACCAACCCGGGCACCGCCGAGCGCCTGACGACCAAGGGCGAGACGATCCTGCGGGTCGTCTCCATCGGCGAGGTGGAGGGCGTGCGCAACGGCATCTGGTGCATCCTGCGCGCGGCGGACAAAAAGGTCACGCCGCTGTTCTGGCGGGAGGAGCCGCTGGAGTAGGGGAAGTGAATAGTGAGGAGTGAATTTTTCCTGATCTGAGACACAGGATATGAAATTCATGCGCAATCTATTTGAATTCAACGTCCAACGCACAACGTCCAGCATTCAACTTCCAAGGATTGGAACCTCTCCTGTTGGACGTTGGAAGTTGGATGTTGGTTGTTGGACGTTGAGGTCTCATGGCTGTTTCCATCCGGCCCCTTTGGGCCGGCGGCCCGACTGAACACTGAACACCGAACCCTTGCCCCCTGTCAGACTTCTTGCTTTGAAACGGCGGCCAAAGGCTCTATTCTGCGCGCGGTAAACAACCCATGGGCATACCCTACATAACGGGCCTTGTGCTCCGGCCGGGCCGGGTCGAATGGACCGTGATCCGGGAGTCGCGCAAGGGCCTGGAGGTGGCCGAGCAGGGCCAGGCGGAATGGGAGGCGGCGGCCGAGGGGGATCCCTACGCTTCGCCGGAGGCCCTGGCGGCGCTGCGCAAGGCCGCCGGCCGCGTCCGCGGGGAGGTCTCGGTGGCCGCGGATTCCGGGAAGACCCTGATGCGGGTCGTGGACCTGCCCTCGACGGACCCGGCCGAACTGGCGGGGATGGCCGAGCTGCAGGTGGACAAGTTTTCGCCCTTCCCGGTCGAGCAGATGGCGATCGCCGTCGAGGCCCTCGCGACGACGGAGAAGGCCACCCGCACGCTGATCGCCACGACCCAGCGCGAGTTGGTCGAGCGGATCGGCGCCGCGCTGGGCAAGGCGGGGGTGCACGCCCACCGCGTGGATGTCGAGGTGCTGGGGTGGTGGCAGCTCCTGAAGCAGGCGGACGCGGTGCCGGCCAAGGGACGGAAGGCGTTTCTCCTGATGGAGCCCGCCGGCGCCGAGCTGGTGCTGGCGCGGGACGGGCAGCCGGTGCTCTTCCGGTCGCTGGGCGTGCCCGGCGAAAGCCCCGAGAGTTTCCTGGAGGAAGTGGTCGAGGAGACCGCGTACACGCTCACCGCCGCCGAATCGGAGCTCGGGGCCGGCGAGGCGGTGCCCCTGGAGATCCGTTACTCCAAGGCGCGGCCGGGCGGCGATCTGGCGGAACGGCTGAAGGCCGCCTGCGCGGTGATCCCGTCCGAGGCATCCCTCGAAGCCCTGCCGTCGTTGAGCGAGGGCGTGGCCCGCCGCGGGCTCGACGCGAACGCCCGCCGCTTCAGCCTGGCCCCCGAGGCGTGGGGCATGGAGGAGCAGAGCCGGAAGGTGCGGCGAAAGCTGCTGGCCTGGTCGGCGGGGTTCCTGCTGGTCTGGCTGGCGGTGGTGGGCGGGCTGCTGGTCGGCCTGAAGATCCGGCGCCACCGGCAGGCCGAGCTCAACGCGGAGGTCGCCGCCCTGGAAGGCCCGGCCACCGAGGCGCGGGCCATTCGCGAGCGCGTCGAGGCGTTCGAGCAGTACACGGATCGCACCTACTCGGCGCTGGAATGCCTGCGCGAGGTCAGCGCGCTGCTGCCCCAGGGCATCGACCTGACGAGCTTCGAGTACCGGAAGACCGAGGAGCTCGTGCTGAACGGCGAATCGGCCGCGGCCGATACCATCTACGATTTCGCGGATACCCTGCAGCAGGCGGAGCTGTTCACCAGCGCCAAGGTCTCCAATGTCCGCCCGTCGCCGGGGGGCCAGCAGAAATCGTCCTTCACCATCATGATCGGCCTGCCGGGCCGGCCCGTATCGGAGGAGGAGGGCCCATGAAGATCAACCGCCGGGAAGCCGTTCTGGCGTGGTGCACCCTGGTATTCGTGGTGCTCGGCGGGACCTGGTGGCTGGGCCAGCCGGCGCTGCAGGAATGGCGCGACTTCTCCCGGGATTCCGAGGCCCTGCAGCGGAGGAAGCGCATCGCCGCGCGCCTGATGGAGGAGCAGCCCCAGATCGAGGTGCGCCTGACCGAGCTGCGAAAGAAGCTCCCGCTCTATCCCGCCAACCGCGACGTAACGGCCGAGATGCTGCGGATTCTCGAGCGGACCGCCCGCGACACCTCGCTGGGCCTGACGCGCCGCGACCCGCAGGCCGAGAAAAGCACGGGTGAGCTCTTCGAACTGGCCATCGTGTGCCAGTGGGAGGCGGAACTGGAGGCGCTGGCCCGTTTTCTCTATGCTTTGCAGCAGCAGGATGCTATTTTGGACATCCGGAAATTAACCGTGAATCCCGTCCCGGGCCAGCCGGGCCGCCTCAAGGGCAGTTTCACGCTCGATTGCGCGTACAGCCGGGAAGCGGCGGCCGCGGAACCCGCCCAGCCGGCTCCGCCGGGGTCCTGACCGGGGGGCATGACCATGACACAAACAGGCCAAAAGAAATGGGCGAAGGCGCTGACCTGGTGGATGATTCTTTCCTTCGCGGCCGCCGCCCTCCCGGCGCGTGGCCAGCCGCCGCCCGGCTTTCCCCCGGCGCCGGAAAGTGGAGAGGAGGAGAAATCCGTCAAGGTGGGTGACGACAAGCTGCTTTCGTTGAGTTTCCGCGACGCGCCGATCGAGCAGGTGGTGATGTTCTACAGCGAGCTGGTGGGGCGCACCCTGCTCCGCGCCCAGGGCCTCCCCGGCGGCACGATCACCCTCAAGTCCCAGACCCGGCTCACCCAGCGCGAGGCCCTCGAGGCCATCGAGAGCGTGCTGGCCATGAACCAGGTGGGCCTCGTGCCCATGGGCGAGAAGTTCCTCAAGGTCGTGCCCATCGGCAACGTGCGCGGCGAGGGCATGAAGCTTTCCCTCGAGATGCCGGAGACCCCGTTCCCCGAGACCGACCAGCTCGTCAGCCAGGTCGTGCCCCTGAAGTACATCGAGCCGGCCGAGGCCAACACGGTCCTGACCGGTTTCCTGCACGCGTCGTTCGGCAAGGTGCAGGTTCTCGAGCGGACCAGCAGCCTGCTGATCACCGATACCGCCGCCAACATGCAGCGCATCCTGGAAATCCTCGCGTACGTGGACCAGCCCACGGAGGCGCGGGTGGAAACCCGGATCTACGAGATCAAGCACACCGAGGCCGCCAAGCTCGCCTCCCGCCTGAACGAACTGATCGCCGATACCCAGGCCAAGGAGGAGAAACCCCGCGTGGCCGCGCCGGTGACGTCCTCCATTCCCACGCCGCCGGGCGTTATCCGCGCCCGCCAGGCCGGCGCGGCCCCGGACCAGGCCGCGCAGGACCTCGAGGCCGCGCTCGCCGAGCGCGGCATTGTCCAGGGCAAGGTCAAGATCGTCGCCGACGACCGCACCAACATCCTGATCGTGCTTTCGCGGCCCTCCAACTTCACCTTCTTCGACAAGATCATCACCGTGCTGGACCGGGAGGTGGACCCCGAGGTCGTCGTCAAGGTCCTGCCGCTCGAGTTCGCCAAGGCGAAGGACATCGCCGGCATCCTCAACGAGTTCATCGGTGCCGCGACGTCCGAGTCCAAGGACGCCCCGGCCGGGACGGGCCAGGCCCCCGCGGAAGGCGCGACGCCGGAGGCGGCGCGCAGCCAGGCCTTGCAGGAGTTCGTGGCGCAGCGGGCCGAGGCGCGCATGCGCCAGATCGCGTCGGGCGAAAAGACCCGCATCGGCGAGCTCTCGCCCAACACGAAGATCCTGGCCGACGAGCGCACCAACGCCCTGCTGCTCATGGGCACGGTGAACGACATCAACGCATTGATGGACATCATCGGCCAGCTCGACACCATGCTGGCCCAGGTCCTGATCGAGGCCGTGATCCTCGAGGTCAGCCTCACCAAGAGCCTGGACTACGGCGTCGACTGGCTCCAGCGGTCCATGGCCGTCTACTCCGACGACAAGGTTGGCGCCGACGGCGGCGTCACGGTCAGCCAGCCGCTTTATTCCTTCGGCGGCGGCCAGCGCTTGAGCGACGGTACCGTCTTCCGGGACGGCAGCCAGATCACCCGGACCGACAGCGGGATCGGGGCGGGCGGGCTGACCTACTACTCCACGCTGGTCAACCTGAACATCGATGCCGTCATCCGCATGGCCGCCGGGTCGTCCGACGCCCGCATCCTGTCCACCCCCGTCATCCTGACCACGGACAACACCGAGGCCACCATCGTGGTCGGCGAGGAGCGGCCGGTCGTGACCTCCACCAGCACCTCCAGCGGCGGGCAGCAGACCTCCAGCTACGAGTACCGCAACATCGGCATCGACCTCGCCGTCACGCCCCGGATCAACCCGGCCCGGTTTGTCACCATGGAGATCAAGCAGTCGGCCGACAACGTCGGCGGGTTCGAGACCATCGACGGCAACCGCGTGCCGGTGATCACGAAGCGCGAAATGGCCGCCCAGGTGGCCGTGGGGGACCGCTCGACCATCGTGCTGGGCGGGCTGGTCAGCACCGACCGCCGGGCCACGCGGGTCAAGGTGCCCATCCTCGGCGACATCCCGATCATCGGCACGCTCTTCCGGAACGACACCCGGGACGACAACCGCACCGAACTGCTCGTGCTCATGACGCCGTACGTCCTGATGACCCAGGAGGAGGCGCGGAAGGAAACCGCGCGCCTGCACCGGGCCACGCGCTACTCCCAAACCCGGTGGCAGCGCGGCTGGTCGGACAGCGAGCTCGCCGGCCCGTCGAAGACGCGGGAACTGAAGATGGCGCCCTCGCTGCTGGACGATCCCGGGCAGAAGAAAAAGCGGAAGATCAAGGAAGCCAAAACGATTTCCCTGACGCCGGCCGAGACCAATGCGCCCACGCAGTCCCGCTTCCTCGTCACCGTCCCGGAGGATATCTCGTCCTCCCTCTTCAGCGAGCCCGCGGACGGCGGGGCGGAAGAGGGCGCCGCGCCCGAGGGCGGCGGCGAGGACGATCCGAACGCGCCCGTGCCGCCGTGAGCCGTCCGGCGGTCCGGCTTTGATCCTTGACGCGTGCGCACCCCGGCCGTAGTGTTTCCCGCTTCGCGTAATGGAAAGGAGCAACGGTTATGGCAGTCATTGATTTCGGCGGCGTGAAGGAAAAGGTCATCACCCGCAAGGAGTTCCCGCTTTCGAAGGCCCGGAAGGTCCTGAAGGGAGAGGTCATCGCGATCATCGGCTACGGCGTGCAGGGCCCCGCCCAGTCGCTGAACCTCAAGGACAACGGCTTCAAGGTCATCATCGGCCAGGCCCCGGAGTTCAAACGCGACTGGGACCGCGCGGTGGCCGACGGCTGGGTGCCCGGCAAGACGCTCTTCGACATCGAGACGGCCGTGAAGAAGGCCACGGTCATCCAGTTGCTCGTCTCCGACGCCGCGCAGCGCGCCGTCTGGCCGGTGATCAAGAAGAACCTGAAGAAGGGCGACGCGCTCTACTTCTCGCACGGCTTCTCGATCACCTACAAGGACAAGTCCGGCGTGGTGCCGCCGAAGTGGGTCGACGTGATCATGGTCGCCCCGAAAGGGTCCGGCACCTCCGTGCGCCGTAACTTCCTCTCGGGCGCGGGCATCAACTCGAGCTACGCGGTCTACCAGGACGCCACGGGCCGCGCGAAGCAGCGCTGCCTCGCGCTCGGCATCGGGATCGGATCGGGTTATCTGTTCCCGACCACGTTCCCGCACGAGACCAACAGCGACCTGACCGGCGAGCGCGGCGTGCTGATGGGCTGCCTGGCGGGCGTGATGGAGGCCCAGTACGACACGCTCCGCAAGAACGGCCACTCGCCGAGCGAGGCGTTCAACGAGACCGTGGAGGAATTGACGCAGAGCCTGATCCGCCTCGTGGACGAACGCGGCATGGACTGGATGTACTCGAACTGCTCGGCCACGGCCCAGCGCGGCGCGTTGGACTGGAAGCCGAAGTTCAAGGCGGCGGTCCTGCCGGTGTTCCGCAAGCTGTACCAGCGCGTCTGCAGCGGCCAGGAGGCCGAGCGCGTCATCCAGGTCTGCGGGAAGAAGAACTACCAGCAGCGGCTGGCGAAGGAACTGGGCGCCATCCGGGATTCCGAGATGTGGCGCGCTGGCGCCGCCGTGCGCGCGCTGCGCCCGAAGGATACCGGCCGCGAGATCAAGAGCGGCACCAAGGGCGTCGGCGGCCGGGCCGCGAACTGAAGAAGACCTGAAACAAAAAGGCCGCGTCCATCCGGGCGCGGCCTTTTCTCTTCGAAGGTCCCTATGGCGCTGGCGTCGAGGGCGATGCCGCGCTACTCTGTTCCGTGGCCGGAGGAGGCGGCAGCGTTTCAGGCTGGGCCGGGGTCTCCTCCCCCTCGTCCTTTTCCTTGCCCGCCATGCGCCGGCGCTTGAGAAACTCCCTCGCCAACTGCCGGTAAGCCGCCGAACCGGTGCAGTGCCGGTCGTAAAGAATGATGGGTTTCCCGAAGCTCGGCGCCTCGCTCAAGCGCACGCTGCGCGGGATCAGGGTCTCGAACACCCGGTCGCCGAAGTGGTTCAGCACTTCCTGCACGACCTGCTGCGAGAGGTTCGTGCGGATATCGTACATCGTCAGCACGATGCCCTCGATGTGCAGCCCCGGGTTCGCGCCGCTGTCGCTGATGCGCTGGATCAGCTTCGCGATGACGCTCAAGCCCTCGAGGGCGTAGTACTCGCACTGGATCGGGATCAGCAGCGATTCCGAACCCGCCAGCGCGTTCATCGTCAGGATGCCGAGCGACGGCGGGCAGTCGACGAGGATGTAGTCGTAGCGGTCCGACGCGGCCACGGGGGCGACGGCCTCCTTGAACCGGTGCAGGTAGCGGTCCGCGCGGGCGATGTCCACCTCGGCGCCCGCCAGGTCGAGTTCGGAGGGCACCACGTCCAGCCGGTCCATCACGGTCTTCTGGATGAGCGGGTCGAGCGGGATCTCGCCCAGCAGGGCGCGGTAGATGCTCGCGCCCTCTTTTTTTTCTAGGCCCAGGCCGCTCGTCGCGTTGGCCTGCGGATCGAGATCGATCAGCAGGATTCGCTTGCGCCGCTCGGCGAGACAGGCGGCCAGGTTGACCGCCGTCGTGGTCTTGCCGACGCCGCCCTTCTGGTTCGCCACCGCGATGATGGGAATGGCCATGATCGGGCCGAGAATACGGGGGAAGAGGGCCCGGCTCAAGCTGAAGTTGCGCCGCGGGAGGCGGGCCGCCCCCGGCCCGCTTACGGGGAGAGCACCCGGACCCGGTACAGGCGCGAGGTGATGCTCGGCGTGGCGAAGTTGGTGTCCACGTACGTAGTCGTGCCGGAACTGCCCCAAAACGCGCCGCCGAGGTAGAGCCAGCCGTTCGTAAAGGGCGGCGCGGCGCTGCGATAGAGAACCTGGTAGCGGCGGTTGGTGCTGGACAGGAACCGGATCTGCGCCCAGCGGCTGGTCGGAATCGCGGCCGCCTGGGTCACGCGCAGGAGGCTGTTGGCGAGGTTGGGGTCGGTATCCGCCATGTACTCCTCGTAATTCGACAACCCGTCGCCCTCGATGTCGATGTTGCGGTCCGCGTCGTTCGTGGGATTGAGGCCGTTGGTCTGCTCCCACGTATTCGGCATGCCGTCGCCATCCCGGTCGCTGTCGCAGGCGTCGCCGACGCCATCACCGTCCAAGTCGGCCTGGTCCAGGTTGGCGACGTTGATGCAGTTGTCCTCGATGTCGCGGAGGCCGTCGGAATCCGCGTCGTGGTTGGTGTTGCACAGCGTGCAACGCAGGACGACGTCGTCCACCTCCCAGAACAGTTCGTTCCGGGCGTTGTAATAGCGGAACCGGATGCCCACGTTGGTCAGGCCGGCGAGCGGGGTGGTGAGGTTGATGGTCTCGGTGGCCGGGCCCCGGTAGTCGGCCCGCGACTTCCGCCAGACGTTCGACCATGGGCCGGAGAACCCGCTTCGGCAGATATCCACGTCGCAGGTTTCGGACCGGTTGCCGGAGTACCAGTCGAAATCGGTCTTGAACTCGAGTTCCACCGAGCTCACGGCGCCCAGGTTCAGCACGGGTGGGCGCATTTCCACGTCCATCGTCACGCGGGAGTAGAACCGGCTGTCGGCGATGGCCATGCCGTTGGAGCCGCCGGTGCCGTTGACCACGTCGCGCGGATTGTCGAACCGCCACGCGGCGGTGCCGCTGTTGGTGGCCAGGGTCCAGCCCGCGGGCAGCGTTTCGGAGGAGAACGACTCGTCCAGCAGGTTGGTGGTCACGATCGCCCCGGTACACTCATCGCATGCGTCGCCCGTGCCGTCCCCGTCCCGGTCAAGCTGGTTGGCATTGGCGATGCCCGGGCAGTTGTCCACGCTGTCCTCGACGCCGTCGAGGTCCGCGTCCACGGCGCAGGCGTCGCCGATGCCGTCCCCGTTGGAGTCCTGCTGCCCGGGATTGGAGGTGGTCGGGCAGTTGTCGCTGTCGTTCGGGATGCCATCGTTGTCGCTGTCGTCGTCGCAGGCGTCGCCCTGTGAGTCCCCGTCGGCATTTTCCTGCAGCGGGTTGTATGCGGAGGAGCAGTTGTCGAGCGAGTTCGACACCCCGTCGCCGTCCAGGTCGAGGTCGCACGCATCGCCCTGCCCGTCGCCGTCCAGGTCGGCCTGGTCCGGGTTGTAGGTGGCCGGGCAGTTGTCCTCGTCGTCGTAGATCCCGTCGTTGTCGTCGTCGTAATCGCAGGCATCGCCGTCGCCGTCGCCGTCACTGTCCACCTGGTCGGCATTGGCGAGATACGGGCAATTGTCGCTGGCGTTCAGCACGCCGTCGTCGTCGATGTCCGGATCGCAGGCGTCGCCGAGCCCGTCGCCGTCCGCGTCGCTCTGGATGGGGTTCCAGTTGGTGGGGCAGTTGTCGTCCGGGTCGAAGAAACTGTCGCTGTCGGTGTCTTTCTCGCCGGTGACCAGGCTGCCGGAGATCTGCCCGCTGTTGATCGCGCCCGGGGTGGCCGTGGCCAGGATCCAGTTCGTGGTCGTGCCGATGATATCGTTGGGCGCCTGGAGCGTGGTGTCTGTCGAGGAATCGGCGCGCAGAACGTGAAGGTAGGTGTTCTCGAGCGACGAGATGTTGGTGAACACGGTGCCGGGGTCGTCGTAGGCCAGGTCGCCCGCGCCGCCCCAAGCGATGGCGTCGAGGATATTGGTCACCGAGTCGTAGAGGACCAGGCCGTCGCCGGGCCCGTTTTGAAGGCTATCCGGCAGCAAGAGGTCGGTATTGGCCACGTTGTTGCTGTTCTGGCTAATCACCACGAAGCCCATGGCCTGTCCGTTGGTGTTGACCACGCCGTCGTCCGGCACGGTGATGGAAGGCAGGTCATACCGCCACAAACCGCCCTCTTCGTTCGTGGCCCCGTTGAAATGGCGGATGAAATAGCCCTGGAGATTCACCCCGGCCGGCGCGATGAGTTCAACAAACTCGTTGGTGTCCGTGCTGTTGCCGTCCGCTTGAACCTCGTTGAAGAACGGGCGGGATGCCGCCTCGTAGGTGGCCGGGAAAGCGTAACTGTTGGTCACGGTGAAGCCCGGGCTGACGGCGTTGGTGCCCTGGAACGCATACCGGACATAATAATCGAAGCTGTCGCCGGCGTCGGGCGACATGGAGAGGGTGCCGGTGGACCACTGGTTGCTCGCGCCCTCCGTCATGGCGTTGCTCACCCAGGCGCCGCTCGCGATCCGGTAGAACGCCGCGGCGGCCAGGTTGGAGGCGGGGAGGTTGTCCTGGAGCGCGACCACGATCGCCACGGCCGTGGTGTGGAAGGGCGCGGAGGGCGACAGGCGCAGGGAGGAACTGACCACGCCGGCCTGGTCGCAGGCCGCGTGGACCCGGGGCGTGGCCAAGGCCCCCGCCACGAGGGTCCACTCGTTGGTGTCGAATTCCGACAGGGGATCGCAGACCCCGGCCTTGCGGTACACCGCGTTGCTGCGGTAGGCCCAGGCCATGCTGTAGTCGTTGGTGCTCGCCGGCTCGCCGGAGACGCCGTAGATGTCCATGATCGAGCCGGCCGAGTTTTTCAGCGCCACCACGTCGTTGCCGTTCAGGAACAACAGGTTGGTGTGCGCCCGTTCCGCGCCCAGGCCGTACGCGTTGAAGAAATCGGAGGTCCGGGCCGTGACGATGTAGGTCTGGCCCGCGGCGATCGAGTTGCTCAACGGCACGTTCAGCGTCGTGGAGCCGTCCCGGTAGATGACCAGCGTGTAGTTGGTCAGCGAATAACCGGCCGTGCCGGAGTTGTACAACTCGACGTAGTTCGCGCCGGCGTTGGTCGGATGGTCCACCACCTCGCTGATCAGCGCGACCGGGTTCAGGCAGGGGAGCGAGTCCATCAAATGAATGTCGGAGAAAATCAGGAAGTGATCGGACGAGTTGGTGCTGGTCGAGGCGGCGAGGGGCGCGCCGTACTTCGTCAACCCGCCGCTGCCGTCGTCCTGGGCGGAGTTGTAGATCTCGCCGACAGGGGCCCCGTACGGGCTGTCCATGATCTGGCCGCTGAAATAGAAGTAGTCGTAGCGCGGCCCGGTCATGTACGTGTTCATGTTCGTGCTGTCTTCCTGGAAGATGTTGAACTGCTCCAGGCCGATCTCGGCGGGCTTGTCGGTCGGGTGAAGCCGGTACTTGACCGCGTAGACAATGTCCGTTCCCACGGCGAAATCGGCCGGGTAATCCCCGGCCGGTTGCGAGGCAAAACTATCCACCTGACTGTCGGTCACGTCCTCGTTGAAGTCCCCCGTGATCACGTACTCCGTGTCCAGCGGGTAGGTCTCGGCCCAGCCGGCGATGTTGGTCACCGTGCGCATGAGCTCCAGGGCCCGCCGGAACTGATCGGCGCTGGTGTCGGCGGCCTTGTTGTGCACGCAGTAATAATGGAAGGGGTTCAACGCGCCGGGCACCTGGATCACCGCGTGCAGCGGCCAGCGGGTCATCTCCTTGGCGCCGTCCGGCTCCTTGATTTCGTACGTGGCCGTGATGGGGTAGCGGCTGTAGAACCCGTTGCGGTGCGCGCCGGCGTACGTGCCGCCCGTGCCGTAGGCGTAATAGGGATAGTCCAGCTCCGCGGCGAGCGTTACCCAGTAATCGTAGTCGCCGTCGTTCAATTCCTGGAAGGCGATGATGTCGGGATTGATCCGCTGCAGGATGCCCTTGGCCGCGTTGTAATTGGTGGAGCCGACCGCCCCGACGCCGAACAGCGTGTTCCACGAGGCGATGCGGACCTTCACGGCCTCCGCCGGAAGCGCCAGGCCCACCGCCATCAAGCCATAAACACAGACACGAGCCGCCTTCCTGCACCACCATGCCCTGCCCGTCATCAACATGACCTCCCAGCCCTTATGCAAAGTGCCTTTTAATGCTAATCCAGATTTAATCAGCAGGAAATGCGCCAGTGTTCATTTCCACGCGCGCCCACCCTCCTATTTGTCCGCGCTGCAGGTCAAAACGCCTTTAAAAACTGGAAAAACGGCAAAAAGGCTCTCTCAAAAAATAAAAAATGCAAACAGGATTTTCCTACGGTTGGAGCGGGACGGATGGCGGCGAGGCGGGGGCTTCGAGCCCCTTGGAGGTGCCTTCCAACTGCTCCATGTGCCCCTCGATTTTTGTCAGCCGCTTTTCGGCTTCGTCGTATTTCTTCTTCGAGTTGTCGAGGTGCTGGCCGATCAGCCGGAAGGCCTCGTCGAACCTCTCCAGGTCGCGCCGCAGCCCGACGAGCTTGTCGAGCAGCTCCCGCGCGCTCTCCTCGATCCGCAGCCCCTTGAGCCCGAGCAGGATGGTCTGGAGGTAGGCGTAGAAGCTGTTCGGCGAAACGGGGATCACCCGCTTCTTGAGGGCGTACTGGAACAGGGCCGACTCGCCCTCGGCGCTGTCGTCCTTGATGATGGTCTCGTAGTAGACGTTCTCCGCCGGGATGTACATCAGCGCGAAGTCGAACGTGCCCTCGTCGGTCCGGATGTACTTTTCCGCGATCGCGTCGATGTGCTTCTTGACGTCGCGCGCGAAGAGCTTGCGCGCCGCGGCGCGCGCCTCGTCGCCGGCGGCCGCGACGAGCTGCCGGAAGTTGTCGAGGGGAAACTTGGCGTCCACGGGCACCATCCCGCTCCGGAGCACGATCACCGCGTCCACGGCCTGGCCGTTGCGGAACGCGTGCTGCATCCGGTAGTGCTCCGGCGGCAGGATCTGGCCGAGCAGGTCGTCCAGGAACAGCTCGCCGATGTTGCCCCGTAGCTTCGGCGCGCGCAGGATTTCCTGCAGGCCCGCGATGTCGCGCCCGACGTCGAAGATGCGCTTCGAGGCCTCGTCGAGCTGGCCCAGTTTCACGCTGACGCCCTGGATGACGCGCGCGGCGCCGTCGAGCCGCTCGTCCATCCCCTTGCGCGTGGCGTCCAGGGCCTGGCCGATCTGGCCCGAGAAGCCCCGCAGGGCGGCCTGCAGCGCCTCGGCCTGCTGGGCGGTCTGCTGGGCCACGGCGTGGACCTGGTTCTGGAGCAGGGTCAGGGCCGTATCGTTCCGCGCGCGCTCCAGGGCCTGGCGGATCGCCCGGGAGAGCCACCAGGCCGCGCCGACGAGCACGAACGCCAGCAGGAGCGCGGGGAGGAGATAGGGCATCGCCGCTCCGGGTTCAGCGCACGAGCATCACGGGCAGGCGCGACAGGGTGACCAGCGTGGTCGTGGTGCTGCCGAGGATCATCTCGCGCACGCGGCTGTGCCCGTAGGCGCCGACGACGATCAGGTCGCACTGCTCCTGCTGCGCGCATTCGAGGATGGTCGCGGCCGAGCGGCCGTGGCCGATCTGCGCCCGCGCGCGGGCCCCGTGCGCCCCGACCAGCGCCATGGCGTCCTTCGAGACCGCCGCCGCCTTCTCCTTGTCGCCGGATTCGGCGACCGTGAGCACGACGATCTCCAGGTCGAGCGCGACGGCCAGCTCGGCGGCCTCGCGGAGGGCCTGGCTGGCGTGGAGGCTGCCGTCGTAGGCGGCGAGGATCCGCGTGAACGGCTTGAAGCGGTCGGGGACGACGAGGCACGGCTTGATGGAATGGCGGATCACCCGCTCGACGGTGGATCCCATCAGGTCGCCCATCCAGTCCGCGTGCTCCCCGCGCTGGCCCATGACCACCAGTTCCGCGCGGGTTTCCTCCTCGAGGATGACGCGCGCCGGGTGGCCCATCTTGAGCCAGCTCTCCGCCTGGAGGCCGGCCTTTGTGCAGCGGTCGTCGAAGGCCCGCACGACGGCCTGGCCCTTCTGCTCCATGAGGGTGCGGAACTGCTGCAACTGCGCCCCGTAAGGTTGGGCTCCGACCCAGCCCGAAAGGTCGGCCATCAGCGGGCCCTCCAGCATGCGCGAGTCGAGGACGTGCAGGCCCAGCAGCCGCGCCTGCAGCTTGGAGGTGAGATGAAGAGCCAGGTCGCAGGCCGCGTCGCTGTGCGGGGACCCGTCCAGGCACACCAGGATGCTCTTGATCATGGCTTTCTCCTTTGTATGGGTAACGCTTCCTCTATCCCATCCTGCCCGATCCCCGGCCTCGTGTCGAGCGAAGAGGGCCGATCATATTTCATAAAAGGTGATCGTTTTTTTAACCGGGCGGCGCGGCGCCCGCCCGGCGAAGGCGATTCTTGCTACCGGCCGCCGGGGATTGATAGGATGCCCGGTATGGCGGCCTTGAAAGATTTCCGGCGTACCGGCTGGCGGGATGCGGCGGGGATTCTCCTGCTGGCCCTGGCGGTGCTCCTGGTGTTGAGCCTGGGATCCTACCGGGCGGAGGATATCTCCGTCATCCAGGAACCCCCGAACGACCCGACCATGAACTTCGTCGGGCCGGTCGGGGCGTGGCTCGCGTTCCTGCTGTTCATGGGCCTCGGCCTGGGGGCCTGGCTGGCGCCGCTCGTCCTGGCCGGGGCGGGCCTGTACCTGCTGTTCCAGCGCGAAGGCCGGTTCTGGCCCAAGGCCGTGTGGATGCTGGGCGGCCTGCTGGCCGCCGCCACCCTGCTCGATCTGCACGCGGGAGGCGCCCGGGAGTGGCTCCACCGCGTCAATGCCGCGAGTCCCGGCGGCCTGCTGGGCTGCGGGCTCGGTGAGGGATTCCTGGTGCGTCTGCTGGGCCGCCCCGGCACCACGGTGGTCGCCGCGGCCGTACTCCTGGCCGCCGTGATCTTCGTGGCCGAGACCCATCCGCTGCATGTGCTGCGCAAGCTGGGCTCTTGGTTCGGCGTCCTGGCCGCCGCGCTGACCGCCCGGATGGCCCGGCGCCGGGAGGGGCGCGAGGCCGCCGCCGCGGAGCAGAAGGAAATCGACCGCCGCCGCCAGCGTCTCGAGGAGGCCATGCGGGAGGCGGCCGCGCGGCGCACGGAATCCGCGCGTCCCGCCGCGCCCGCCAGGACTCCCCCGGCGGAGCCGCCCCCGCCGCCGCGCAAGCCGGAGCGCGAGCCGCCCGCCGAGCCGCCGCGCCCACCCCGTCCGCCGCGTCCGCCCAAGCCCGCGCCGCCTCCGGCGCCCGCCCCGCTGGCGCCGGTCGGCAACCTGCCGCTGCCCGGCCTCGACCTGCTCGATCCCATCCCGCCGGATTCCGAGCGCGAGATCAAGGGCGACTACCGCGCGGGCGCCGAGATCCTCAAGGAAACCATGTCGGAATTCGGCGTGGAGGTGGACGTCACCCACGTGGAGAGCGGGCCGGTGGTGACGCGCTATGAATTGCTGCCGGCGCCCGGCGTGCGGGTCGAGCGTATCGTCGCCTTGAGCAACAACATCGCCCTGGCCATGAAGGCCGAGAGCGTGCGCGTCCAGGCCCCGATCCCCGGCAAGGGCGTGGTCGGCATCGAGGTGCCCAATTCCAAGACCACGATGGTCTGCCTCCGCGAGATCCTCGAAAGCCCCGCCTGGAAAAACTCCCCGGCCGCGCTGCCGCTCGCGCTCGGCAAGGACGTCGGCGGGCGCGATCTCGTGGCCGACCTGGGCGAGATGCCGCACATGCTGATCGCCGGCGCGACCGGCTCCGGCAAGACCGTCTGCATGAACTCCATCCTCGCGGGCCTGCTGATGACCCGCACGCCGGACCAGATGCGCCTGATGCTGATCGACCCGAAGATCGTCGAATTCTCCGTCTACAACCACCTGCCGCACCTCGTCGTGCCCGTGATCACGGATTCCAAGAAGGTCGGCATCGGGCTGCGCTGGGCGATCAACGAGATGGAGAAGCGCTACAAGCTTTTCGCCAAGGTCGGCGTCCGCAACATCCAGTCCTTCAACCGGCGGCCGCTGATGAAGCAGGCGGAACTGTTCCCGGAGGGCGGGGCCGAGGCGCCGCCGCCCGAGGAGCAGATCCCCGACCGCCTGCCGTACATCGTGATCATCGTGGACGAACTGGCCGACCTGATGCTCGTGGCCCAGGCGGAGATCGAGCTGTCCATCACCCGGCTGGCCCAGCTCTCCCGCGCCGTGGGCATCCACATGATCCTCGCGACGCAGCGCCCGTCCGTGAACGTGATCACCGGGACGATCAAGGCCAACTTCCCGGCGCGCATCAGCTTCCAGGTGGCCCAGAAGGTGGACAGCCGCACCATCCTCGACGCCAACGGCGCGGACAAGCTGCTCGGCAAGGGCGACATGCTCTTCCTGCCGCCCGGCACCAGCAAGCTCGTTCGGGCCCAGGGCACCCTGACCACCGACGCCGAGATCCGGCGGCTGACGGAATACTGGAAGAAGCAGGGCGCCCCCAGCTACGAGGCCGCCGTCAAGGACAAGATCGAGGGCAAGACCGCCGACCTGCCGGAGATGGAAGAGGACGACGAACTGCTCGACCAGGCCATCGAGGTCATCCGCCAGACGCGCCGCGCGTCCACCTCCTCGCTGCAGCGGCGCCTGCGCATCGGGTACACGCGCGCGGCCCGCTTGATCGACCTGCTCGAGGAGCGCGGCGTGGTCGGCCCGCCCTCCGGCTCCGACCCGCGGGAGATCCTGATCGACCTGGACGGCGAAATCCCGCAGAATGAGCCCGACGAAGAGAGCTGACGCCCATGCTGGACATCGGACAGACCCTGCGCGAGGCCCGGGAGAGGAAGAAAGTGACGTGCTCCCAGGCCGCGTCCGCGACGCGGATGAAGGTCCAGCACGTTGAGGCCCTCGAGCGCAATGACTTCAAGCCCATGGCCGCGCCGACGTACGCCAAGGGGTTCATCCGCCTGTACGCGGGCTACCTGGGCCTGGACCCCGGGCCCCTGATCCGGGCCTACACGGAGCAGCATGCGGCCAAGGAGCCGCCCTCGCTCGTGGCGGAGGACCGCAACTATTCGCGCCCTTCGCTGGCGGACCTCGCGAGCCGCCAGGCGCGGCGCCTCTGGGCCGCGTGCCGCCCGAAGCTGGTGGCGTGGAAGAGACCGCTGTGGATCGCCGGCCTGCTCGTTCTCGTGTTCATCGCGTGGCGGCTGTGGCGGGGCCGGGAGAAGGCGATGCCCGCGCCGCCCGAGGCGGTCGAGACCCGGGCCGCGGAGCCCGCGAGCCCGCGCCCGCCCCTGCCGCTGCTCCGGGAACCCCCGGACGCCTACCTGGATGACGTGAAACCCGCGGCGGAGCGGACGCCGCCTCCCGGACCGGCCCGATGAATCTGCCGAACATGCTGACCTTGAGCCGCCTCCTGCTGGCCGCCGTGATGATGGCCTTTCTGTCGCTGGAGTTTCCCTTCGCGCGGACCGCGGCGCTGCTCGTCTTCAGTGCCGCGGCGATCACGGACTATTTCGACGGCTACCTGGCCCGGCGCCACTACGGCATCACGGCGTTCGGGCAGCTGATGGACCCGCTCACGGACAAGGTGCTGGTCTGCGCCGCGTTTGTCAGCTTCGTCGGGATGCAACTGGTGCCCGCGTGGATCGCGGTGGTGATCATCGGCCGCGAATTCCTGGTCACGGGGCTTCGCCTGCTGGCCGCGCATCGCGGCCACGTGGTCTCCGCGGGGCGGTGGGGCAAGCACAAGACCGTTTGGCAGATCACGGCCATCGTGCTGGTGCTGATGGGCCTGGCGCTGCGCCACGATTTCCTGGGCCGGGCCTCGCCCGCGGCGCTGGAGTCCTTCGACCTGTGGTTCGGCCGCCTGACCTACGCGATCTCGCTGGCCGTCGCGGGAATCACGCTGGTCTCCGGCGGGCTGTATTTCCGGGAGCACCGGGACGTGATCGACGCCCGCTAATACCAGGTACGGGTGAGAGGCGGTACGAACGGCGTCGCAGAGCTCCGCCCTCCAGTGGCAGGAATCATGGAGGGGCGAGCTCCTGCGAGCCCGAAATCTACCCGCCTCACCCGGATTTGGTATAACTCGTGGCGGCCTCGCGCCGTCAGGCCGGATTCTCCGCCGCCTCCGCCTCGATCTGCTTGCGGATCCGGTCCAGGCAGGCGTCGTAGGCCAGCGCGGTCGTGAGGAAGAAATGGCAGGAGCGCCCGGTGAGGCGCCGGACCTCGTCGCGCAGCTCGGTGTCGTAGGGGTTGAGCAGGGCCACCAGCGCGTCGGAATTCATCAGCTCGAACACCACCGCGGCGCGGCGCGCCATGAAATCCGCGGGCAGCAGGCTGTAGGCCTCCTTCGGCAGGTCGAACTGCCCGAGCGGGATGATCGGCAGCCCGCTGTTGATGGACATGAACTGCAGGATCTTGTCGATCTGCTTGAACCCCCGGTCGTAGAGGACGTGCTGGACCGTGACGGGCACGACCACCGTGCGCATGGAATTCTCGCTTAAGTCGTGCGCGATGGAGGCGTAGTCCTCCTGGGAGAGCTCCCCGGCCTGCGCCAGGTTCCAGGCCAGCGCGAGCTCGGGGGCGATATCCACGCCGCGGCGGCGGACGGGTTCGGCGGCGGCGGCCGCGGGCTCCACGGGCGAGGTCAGGCGGGTGAGCCGCTCCGCCAGGGCCGCCGCGGGGGGCTGGCCCGCGCCCAGCTCGTGGAGCTTCTCGATGATCCGGGGCGCGGCCTCGGCGTCCGATTCGTCCGCCACGACGCGCGCCAGGCGGACCAGGTACTCGAGGGCCTTGGGGCGGTCGCCGATCTCCTCGTAGGCGTCGAACAGGGTCTCGAGCGCCAGCCGGTCGTCCGGCAGGGCTTCGAGGATCTGCTCGAAGGCGGCGATGGCCTCCCGTACGTGGGGGGCATCTCCCGAGGCGTCCTGTGGGTTCTTGTCCATCCGGCTTTCCTGTTGGGCCTTTGTCCTATATAATACACAAGATGCCATTTGTCATCCAGCGCCTGCGGCCGGGCGGGCCGGCGGCGGTTGGCATTGCAGTTGCTTGAAGGACAGGGAACGGGAAGGAAAGCGCCATGGAAGCGGGTTCGTTGGGCGAACGGGTACTGGATATTCTGTTGCAGCGCCGGGACATTCCCGAGGAACCGCTGCGCGAAGTGCGGCAGGAGGCCAGCACCTCCGGCCGGCGGCTGGAGAAGCTGCTGGTCGAGAAAAACCTGGTCTCCGCCCTCGACATGACCCTTGCCCTGGCCGAGCATCTGAAAATTCCGCCGATCACGCTGACCCATTTCACGCCCAATCCCGACCTGCTCCAGATCCTGCCGATGGAACTGCTGGCGGCGCACGCCATGCTCCCGCTGGACCGCACGGGCTCCATGCTCACGCTGGCCGTGGCCGATCCCTTCGACGTGGTCGGCCTCGAGGAGGTCCATACCCATACCCACCTGGAGATCGTGCCCGTCGTGGCCGCCGAGAAGGAGGTCACCGACCTGCTCCAGCGGTTCACGAAGGCGCCGGGCCAGGGGCTCGAGGAAATCATCCGGGACGTGAGTGAAGGCGAGGTCGAGGTCGGCCGCGAGGAGAAGGAGGAGATCAGCCTCGAGGAGATGCTGGAGAGCGCCGGCGACGCGCCGGTCATCCGGATCGTCAACTCGATCATGATCGAGGCGATCCGCAAGCACGCCAGCGATATCCACGTGGAGCCGATGGAAAAAAGCATCCGGCTGCGCTACCGCATCGACGGCTCCCTGTACGAAACGCCGAGCCCGCCGAAGTCGCTGCAGTCCGCGATCATCTCGCGCGTGAAGATCATGGCCAACCTCAACATCGCCGAGCGCCGCATCCCGCAGGACGGCCGCTTCCGCATTCGCGCTGTCGGCAAGGAGGCCGACGTGCGCGTCAGCATCCTGCCCACCGTGCACGGCGAGAAGATCGTCATGCGCATCCTCGACCGCGCCGCGCTGGCGCCCAACCTGGCGTCGTTGGGGCTGGACAAGAAGGCCTACGAGGATCTGCGGTATTCCATCGGCCAGCCGCACGGCATGATCCTGGTCACCGGGCCGACGGGCAGCGGCAAGACCACCACCCTCTATTCCGCCCTGCAGGAGCTGAACACCCTCGACGTCAATATCATCACGATCGAGGACCCGGTGGAGTACCAGTTGCAGGGCATCAACCAGATCCAGGCCCACCCGGAGGTCGGCCTGACCTTCGCCACCGGCCTGCGCTCCATCCTGCGGCAGGACCCCGACATCGTGATGGTCGGCGAAATACGCGACCAGGAAACGGCCGCCATCGCCGTCCAGGCCGCCCTGACCGGCCACCTGCTGTTGAGCACCCTGCACACGAACGACGCCGCCGGCGCCGTGGCCCGGCTCCTCTACATGGGCATCGAGGCGTTCCTGCTGGCCTCGTCGCTGATCATGACCCAGGCGCAGCGGCTGTACCGCAAGCTCTGCCCGGCCTGCAAGAAGGAGCGCCGGATGCCCCTCGAAATTCTGCGGCTGAACCATATCGACCCGGAACGGTTCGCCGACGTCAAGATGTACGAGGCCGTCGGCTGCCCGAAATGCTTCAACACGGGCTACCGGGGCCGGGCGGCGCTGATGGAGGTTCTGCTCCTGGATGACCCGGTGCGCGCCCTGATCCTCGAGGAAGCCAGCGCGGGCGCGATCCGGGAGCAGGCCGTCAAGGGTGGCATGCTCACCCTCCGCGAGGCGGGATTGCAGCGCGTCCGCGAGGGGATCACCAGCATCGAGGAAGCGCTGCTCGTCACCAGCGGAGACTAGGGAAGGCGACGGCGCGAGGAGAAATCACGATGGCCATCAGCACAACGCCGGGAAGCCGGTCCCGTTCCGCCGCGACCGCCGCCTCGGCCCCGATCCGGAAGCGCCGGATCCCCGGCGCGCAGAAGATCAAGGCCAAGGAACTGCCGGCCTTCACCCGCCAGATGGGCGCCATGCTGTCGGCCGGTCTGCCGGTGGTCCAGACCCTGGAGGCGCTGGAGGAGCAGAACACCAACAAGGTCTTCAAGCACGTCATCAGCGGCGTCAAGTCGCGCATCGAGGGCGGGGCGTCTTTTTCCGAGGCGCTGGCCCAGTACCCGGACATCTTCGACGAGCTCTACATCAGCATGCTGCGGGCCGGGGAGAGCGGGGGCATGCTGGCGGAAACCACCGCCCGCATCGCGACCTTTCTCGAGGGCTGGGTGCGGCTGAAGCGCAAGGTCAAGTCGGCCATGATGTACCCCGTCATCGTGATGGTGGTCGCCCTGCTTATCACGTCGTCCCTGATCATCTGGATCGTGCCCATCTTCGCGAGCATCTATGCCGACTTCGGGGCGGATCTTCCCGGCCCCACCCAGTGGCTCATGAACGTCAGCACCGCCATGCGCAAGAACGCGGTTTTTGTCGTGGCGGGGATCGTCGTGACGGCGATCGCCCTGGGCCAGTTCAAGAAAACCGAGAAGGGGGCGTTCATGTGGGACGGGATCAAGCTCCGGCTCCCGGTTGTCGGCGAACTGGTGCGCAAGATATCCCTCGCCCGATTCTCCTCCACCTTCGCCCAACTGACGCGCAGCGGGGTGCCGATCCTGCAAACCATGGAGATCGTCGCCTACGCGACGGGGAACAAGGTGCTGGGCAAGATCGTCCTTGACGCGCGGACCAACGTCGAGCGGGGCGAGCCCCTCTCCGCGGCCCTCAACAAGAGCAGGGCCTATCCCCGCCTGCTGATCCACATGCTCACGGCGGGCGAAAAAACAGGCCGCGTGGACGAGATGCTCGCCAAGATCGCCGACTTCTATAACGACGAAGTGGAGACCACGCTCGCGGGCCTGACCTCCCTCATTGAGCCCCTGCTGATCGTGTTCCTGGGCGTGATCATCGGCGGCGTCGTGGTCTGCATGTTCATGCCCATCTTCAAGATGCATGAGATCGTAGGCTTCTGAAGCCCGCTCTGAATCCGGCGGCAGGGCAGAATCGAGATGCGTTGCGTGATCCACGCGCATGCTCCAACACCCCTTTGGATAATCGCCGCCGGACCACTCCCTTTGCATGAAAAATGCATCCATTTTTTACAAAATGAGAACATTTTTCTTAACATTGAGTGGATAAACCTGTACTCTTACCCCGGTGGTCGGGTTGTCTTGGAGATTATTATGGCGCGAATACTCTTGGTGGATGACGAGGCCAGTATCCTTAGCGTGTTAAGCACCTTGCTCAAGGCCGAGGGGCACGAGGTGCTGCCGGTCATGGGCGGCGAGAAGGCGCAGGACCTCATCCGCAACGAGCAGTTCGACCTCATGATCTCGGACATCCGGATGAGCCCCGTAGACGGCATGCAGCTTCTCCAGCAGATCCGCAAGGAAAAGCCCCAGACGGCGGTAATCATGATCACGGCGTACGGGTCAGTGGAGACTGCCGTCGAAAGCATGAAGCAGGGCGCCTTTGACTACGTGACCAAACCCTTCAAGGTGGACGAGCTCCTGCTGACCGTCCAGCGGGCGCTGGAGTACGGGGCGGCGATGGCGGAGAACGTTGAACTCAAGGCCCAGATCGAATCGCGTTACCATTTCGAGAACATCATTGCCGAGAGCGCGGCCATGCGCCGGGTCTGCGAAATGATCGAGCGGGTGGCCCCGACGGATACCACCGTGCTGATCCTGGGGGAGAGCGGGACGGGCAAGGAACTGGTGGCCAAGGCCATTCATGCCCACAGCCGCCGGAAGAACAAGCGGTTCCTGCCCATCAACTGCGCGGCCATGCCCGAGCCGCTCCTGGAGTCAGAGATGTTCGGGCACGTCAAGGGCGCCTTCACGGGAGCCACCGTCAACAAGGATGGCTTGTTCGAGGCCGCCAACGGCGGGACGATCTTCCTGGACGAGATCGGGGCCATGCCGCCCAGCATCCAGGGCAAGCTCCTGCGAGTGCTCCAGGACAAGCAGATTCGGCGGGTGGGGGGGACCGACTCGGTGGCCGTGGATGTCCGTGTCCTGGCCGCCACAAACGACCGGCTGGAAAATCTGATCGAGCAGGGCAAGTTCCGGGAAGACCTGTATTATCGTTTGAGCGTTATCCCTATAGAAATCAAGCCGCTGCGGGAGCGTATCGAGGATGTCCTTCCCTTGTGCTATCACTTTCTCCGCCAGGAGGCGGGCCCCAACCGCGAGCCTTTGCCCGTGGATCCGGATGCCCAGTTGGTCATGGAGCAGTACTCCTGGCCGGGTAACGTGCGGGAACTGGAAAACGCCGTCCGCCACGCCATGACCTTCGCACAGGAAAAGGGGCGTATCACGAGGGATGTCCTGCCCGCGAAGATTGTCGCGGCAGTCGACAGCGGAGCCACGACCGCGGCGGCGATAGGAATCCGCGCCGAGCAGTTCAAGGGTAAATCACTGAAGAGCTTCCTTCGCAGCAAGGAAAAAGAGTACCTTGAGCAGGTGCTAAAGAACGTTGATGGTGATAAAGCCAAGGCCGCCAAGGCGTTAAAGATAAGCCTTGCCACTCTCTACCGGAAGCTTCCGGAGCCCAGAGAATAAGGCTTGTTGCAAACGTTTTATAACAAGTAACTTGTCCCTCGCTATACCGCTTTCGATTATTTTCAAAGTTGTTATGTCATCTTTTATAATTTGATTACACATTGTCGATTGTTAAAATATTGTGTATTATATTGTCTATTAAATAGTTGCGAAGATGTTATCCGTCGCCGAAGCATTTTTTTATTCCAATGTGCGCATCGGTATCTATTGGTTTTGTATCTTTTTCGGCCCTTTGAATGGCCTTGGCTCGCATGGCATGGTGATTGCTTATTATCAATACGAAGGGCTGGGGTAGCCCATGGCGGATAAGAGAAAACAACTAGAGGAGAATGCAATGAGAAGGAATGCTGGTTTCACGCTGGTGGAGATCATGATCGTTGTGGCCATCATTGGCCTGTTGGCGGCCATCGCCATTCCGTCGTTTGTGCGCGCGCGCCAGACGACCCAGACCAATACCTGCATCAACAACCTCCGGCTGATTGATGCGGCCAAGCAGCAGTGGGCGCTGGAAACGGGCGCGGCGGCCGATGCGGCCCCGGGCGAAGCGGACATCCAGCCCTACATGAAGAATGATGAATCCCCGATTTGCCCCCTCTCCGATGCGTTTGATTACACCATCGGCGACCTGGCAACGGATCCGACCTGCGCGAATTTCAACGCCGATTCGCATAACGCCGTTCTGTAAGTGGTCAGTCCACCCGTTAGCAGCCCCGGCATGGCGCCGGGGCTGCTTTTTTTGTGTAATTATTTGCCCGTGAAATAGATAAGCTGGAGCTTGGCATGAAGCCTGCTTTATTTATATGCACTCGGGCCCCATGAAAAGGCGAATCCAGTGTCGCACGGCGGTGGTTCCGAAACGGGCGACTCTACGGCGCGGGTTCACCTTGCTTGAAATCATGATCGTGGTCAGTTTCATTGGGCTCCTGGCAGGATTGGCCGTTCCCGGCTTGCTGCGCGCAAGGCAGTCCTCCCAGCGGGTGCGGTGCATCGACAATCTTCGTCAGATCGATTCCGCGAAGGAGCAGTGGGCCATGGAGAATTTCGCCGGCGAGGGGGACCCGGTGGGCGAGGGGGACATCACCCCGTATTTCCAGAGGGGTTTCCCCGTGTGCCCCGCCCGGGGCGAGTACACGATCATGGCGATCGGACAGAATCCGCAGTGCGACCAGGACGGTCACGTGTTGCGCGAGTAGTTCGGTCTCCGGCGCAGCAATTCGAATTATGACCTACCCGCCTCGGAAGCGATGTGTTGTCATTCCGAGCGAAGCGGGGAATCTCCAGCGTTCTTCACGACTCCGGAGATCCCTCCCGCCGGAGGTGGGCAGGCGGCTCCGCTCGGGATGACAGAACCCCGTTTGGAACAGGCCCAAATGCGAATGGCGGCTTCCGGCGTTGGGGGGATCGTACAGGCTTGTAACTGGATAGGATGAAGGCTCCGGGCCATCCTGCTTCTACGGCCTTACGGCCGCGCTACCAGCAGGAGGTTTGCAGCGCGCCCGTCAGGGCGTAATACCATGTACGGGTGAGAGGCGGTGCGAACGGCGTCGCAGAGCTCCGCCCTCCAGTGGCAGGAATCATGGAGGGGCGAGCTCCTGCGAGCCCGAAATCTACCCGCCTTCACCCGGATTTGGTATAAGACCGGCATTGAAGTTTCCGGCCCGTCCCGTTCAGCGCGGTACGATATCCCTGCAGAACGTGACGAATGTATTGCGGCGCCGAGTCAAGGGCGCGGAAACTTCCACGGAGCGCAGGGTATTCCCCATGGAATTCTTGAACACGACCTTGACCGAGGAGAGATCCTTCGGCGCCCGGACCCGCGCCACCTGCATCCACCGGGGCAGCGTTTGCCACCGCCGGACATCCGGCTGCTCCAGCAGCCCGATCAGGATGAATCGGACCAGTTCCCCCCAGCCTTCGCTATGAGTTTCATGCTCGACGGCTTCGGCGATGGCTTCCTTGAGAATGATGCGGCCGACGGTCTTGGCGGTCTGCTGCAGCGCGCGCAGTTTTTCGGTCAGAAAGGTCAGCTCGACCGTGTCGGAGAGGTTGTAGCTCCGGCCCAGGAGTTGGTTCCCGGCATAAATCTCGGCATAGGCCGCCGGCTCCGGGTGCCAGTCCTCGCGCCACTGGGCGTCGGCCCGGGGGGCGCGGCCGATCAGGACGAAGGCGACCAGTTCCGCCGGCCAGCGTTCTTCGGTTTCCGCGGGAGGGGCGGCGGGCTGGCCGTCCGCGCCGGGCGGGGGTCGCACGTAAAGGCGGCCGGTGTTCTCGTTCACGGCGAGCCCGCCCATGAGCTCCGAGGCGCGCTTGTACTGCAGGGCCGCATTGGAATCGTCGTCGATCATCTCCAGGCAGAACCCGGCCATGTACCGCGAGTAGGCGTCCTCGGGATACTCGCCCCGGATGTCCGGTTCCAGGGACTTGATGATGCGGCGCGACTCGACCGCGGCATCGTCCCATTTCCCCAGGGCCAGGTAGTTCTTGGCCGCCATGGCGTGGAGCAAGGTCCGCTCGAACGGCGCCCCGCGGAAATTCTGGACGCCGTCGTTGACCACCCAGCTGGCGGCGCCCTTGGAGACGCTGTAGGTCTGCAACTCCTCGAGCCGCTGGTTCGCCGCGTCGAAGTCCTTGGCGCTGTCCTCGTAGCGCCCCGCCGCTTGCCGGATGGTGCCGCGCTCCATCAGGAAGAGGACCTCGTCCTTTTCCGGGGGCTTGGCCGTCTCCAGCACCTGGTCAGCCTGGGCCGTCCGCCCGAGGTAGTAGTTCTGGCGGGCGGCTTCCAGGCCGGGGGTGGCGCATCCGGCGCCCAGGCCCGCGAGGGCCAGCAGGGCGCAAAGCCTCACCCAGGCAATGGCGCGCGGACGGGCCATGGGAGCTCCTTTACCAGCCGATCAGCGGCAGGCTGGCCTGGCGGGCGAATTCCTTCTCCGTGGTCCAGGAAATCAGGCCCGTTTCCAGGTCGGTGATCTCGATCGTCAGCTTGTAGTAGTTGCGCTGCTGCTTCGAGACGCGGACCTGGCGCTTCGACCGGTCCTCCATCTCGATCAGCGAGCCGGTAAGCATGTACTTGGCGCCGAGTTGGCGGCCGATCGCCGTCTGGGTCTCCGCCGTGGCGTGCGCGGCCTGGTAGCCCTGCTCCTTGAGCAGTTCCTCGCGCCGGGACTCGTTGACGAACTGGGCCTTGCCGGCCTGGATGATCATCGTGCGGATGCGGTCCGTCAGGGCCTTGAGGTCGCGGTGGTCCATCGTCCGGTTCTGCACGCCCGCGATCATCATGATCGGGGGCTGGGGCTGGTCGTTGAGGAAGGGGCTGGCCAGCAGTTCGTTGGCGACCTCCTCCGTGAGGAAGCGCATGTCGGTGTAATCGTACGTGGAGCCGAAATGCTGGCGGTCCTCCACGTTGACATCGGTCGTCGAGGCGCGGAACGCGGCGCATCCCGCCGAAAACACCAGCGCGACCAGGGCCAGGCTGCTCACTCCCATCCATTTCATCAGGCGATTCATGGCTGTCTCCTTTGTTGGTCCACTCGCTTGAAACCCGTATACCGCTTTCCCGCGGCTGAATCAACACGCATCGGTTTCCGCACGGTTAGACGGCGGCCCGTCCGGATCATTCAAAAATGCCGGTTGCCCTCCCGGCGTTTTGTGCTAAAGTCCCCCGGTTTGCGGCCCGAAAGGCCGCCGGGCGACCCCATCATCTAGAGGCCTAGGATACCAGGTTTTCATCCTGGACACACGGGTTCGAATCCCGTTGGGGTCGTTCTTCAATGCGGCGGGCGGGCGCGAGTCGGACGTCCGCCGATTCCACGGGAAAGGTGCGAGCATGAAAAGCTACAACATAGCGGTAATCGGCGGCGACGGAACGGGGCCGGAGGTCGTGCGCGAGGGCCTCAAGGTCCTGAACGCGGCGGCGGCGAAATTCGGGTTCAAGCTGAACACGACCGACTTCGACTTCGGGGGCGATCGCTACCTGCGGACGGGCGAAGTCCTGCCGGACAGCGCCTCCGGCGAAATGCGCAAGTTCGATGCCATCTACCTCGGCGCCATCGGCCACCCGGACGTCAAGCCCGGCATCCTCGAGAAGGGCATCCTGCTGCGCCTTCGCTTCGAGCTGGACCAGTATATCAACCTGCGGCCGGTCAAGCTCTATCCCGGTGTCGCCTGCCCCCTGGTCGGCAAGGGCCCCGAGCACATCGACTACGTCGTGGTGCGCGAGAACACGGGCGACCTGTACACGGGCACGGGCGGCTTCACGATGAAGGGCACCCCGCACGAGGTGGCCGTGCAATCGGCGGTCTATACCCGGTTCCAGGTGGACCGTTGCCTGAAGTACGCCTTCGAGTACACGCGGAAGCGGAACAAGAGAAAGACCCTAGCGCTGTGCGGGAAGACGAACGTGCTGACCTACGTCTACGACCTGTGGGAGCGCGCGTTCCACGAGATGGGCGCGAAGGACTTCGCGGACATCAAGCGCGAGTACTATCACGTGGACGCGACCTGCATGTGGATGGTCAAGAATCCCGAGTGGTTCGACGTGATCGTCACGGGTAACATGTTCGGCGACATCATCACCGACCTCGGCGCCATCACGCAGGGCGGCATGGGTATCGCGGCCGGCGGCAACATCAACCCGGAGGGCGTGAGCATGTTCGAGCCGATCGGCGGCTCCGCGCCCAAGTACACGGGCCGGAACGTCATCAACCCGCTGGCGGCCGTCTGCGCCGGCGGCATGATGCTGGACACGCTCGGGGAATCCGCCGCGGCGGCCGCGATCGAGAAGGCGGTCATGGATGTCACGGCGAACAAGCTCAAGAGCCTGGCCGCCGGGAAGATGGGCTACGGCACGACCCAGGTCGGAGACCTGGTGGCGGAACGGGTATAGTAGAAGGGGTTAGGGTTCAGTGGTCAGGGTTCAGGAGAAAGGCTCTCGAATCCTGAACCCCGAACCCTGAACCCTCGTAACTGTGGAGACCGGTCATGAAGAACTGCAACGTCTGCGTCGTGGGCATTGGGGCGGTCGGCACCGAGATGGTGCGCCTGCTCAAGTTGCGTAATTTTCCCGTGGCGAACCTGACCATCTTCGCGCGCAGCGAGCGCACGGAGGTGATCGACGGGGTGGAGTATCCCGTCAAGGTCGGCTCGCCCGAGGCGTTCGAGGGCATGGATTTCGCCTTCTTCGCCGGGACCGAGGGCGCGAAGGGCGCCTCCCAGACCCTGGGCTGGGAGGCCGCCAAGCGCGGCTGTGTTGTCGTGGACAACGGCGACGACTTCCGCATGGACCCGCGCGTCCCGCTGGTGATCCCCGAGATCAACCCGGAGGCGCTGAAGGGCCACCCGAACTTCATCGCGAATCCCAACTGCAGCACGATCATCGCCCTGATGCCGCTGGCGCCACTGCACCGCGCCGCGAAGATCAAGCGGATCGTGGCGAGTACCTACCAGGCTGTGTCCGGCACCGGCGCGCCGGCCGTGCGGGAGTTGGAGGCGCAGACCCGCGCGTGGGTGACCGGCCAGCCGCTGCCCCGCGAGGTGTACCCGCACCAGATCGCCTTCAACCTGATCCCGGGCGTGGGCTCGTTCAAGGACGACTCGGGCGAGAGCTCCGAGGAGATCAAGATGCGCAAGGAAACCCATAAAATCCTGGGCGATTCGTCGATCCGGGTGGGGAACACCTGCGTGCGCGTGCCGGTGGTCAACGGGCACAGCATCGCGATCAACGTCGAATTCGAAAAGCCCTTGAGCCCCGCCCAGGCGCGTGACCTGCTCGCGAAGGCGCCCGGCATCAAGGTCGTGGACGACCCGAAGAACGCCGTGTACCCGATGCCGAAGGATGCCTCGGGGGGCTATGACGTGCTGGTCGGCCGCATTCGTAAGGACCAGAGTTGCGACAACGGGCTGGTGCTGTGGGCCTCCGGCGACAACATCTGGAAGGGCGCCGCCCAGAACGCCATCCAGATCGCCGAGGCGCTGATCAAGGGGTAGGACGAAAGACGCTTTTTTACCGGTCGTTCAAGCCCGGGATCGTGGGGGCCGTTTCCCAGGGCTGCGGCGTGTTCCAGGGAAGATCGGAGTCCTGGTCCGGCGTCGCGCACCCGGAGAACAGCAGGCCCAGCATCAGGCCGAGGAAACCCAGGACGGCCTTCATGGGTCAGGGCCAGACCGAGGGTTCCGCCCCGTAGTGGACCAGCTCGAACGCCTGCAGCCCGATCAGGACCAGGAAGCAGACGACCGAAACCAGGGCCAGCCACGCGGCCAGTTTAGAAGATAAGGACATCGTCGCCCTCTTTCACCGGGACCTGTTCCCAATCCTTCACGATGTCGGCGATGGCCGTGTTCTGCTCGACGGTGCTGACCTTGACCTTGCCGACCAGCTTGTCGTCACGGTGCACGTGCAATTCCGTGTTGGGCACAATGCCCTCTTCCTGGCCGAGATCCAGGACCACGAAGTTCCAGTCGGGATTCACCACCAGGATGCGCCCGGTGAGCCCCATCAGTTTCTTCGGGCTGCCCGTCGGCGGCTCGATCTTGGCGATGTAGTTCTCCAGCGTGGTGATGGTGGACTTGAGATCCGCGATCTGGTCGTCCTTCTTCGCCATCTCCAGGTTGATCTCGTCGATCTGGGCCTGGAGGCCGATCTTATCCTGCTCGAGCTGGTCGATGCGGCCGTTGGCCTGCGCGATCTCGGCGTCCTTCTGCTCGATGGTGGCGTTGAGCTGGACGATCTGGTTCTTGGCCACTTCGAGTTCCGCGCGGGTGTCGGCGAGCATCTGCTCCGTCTCGGCCAGCTTGGTCTTCGTGGCGGCCAGGTCGGCCTTGGTGTTCTGGAGGTCGTCGTACTGGTTGCCCGCGGCGACGGCCATGAGGTCGAGCTGGGGCTTCAACTGGGTTACGTCCTTCAGGGCGGCGACGTTGAGCTGGTCGTAGTGGAACTTGGCGGCGATGTCGGCCAAGCCGGTCTCGTGCAGCCGCGTGCGCTCCTTGAGGATCTCGCGCTTGGAGAACAGCAGGATCCCTAGAACGAGCGAAGCGATGCTCAAAAGGAGGAGGACGATCACCAACGGTTTTAGCGCCTTGCCCATAGGATTCACCTCCGCGATAAGCGGTTTCCCATCTTCTACTAACGCACTCTAGGAGAGGGCGGGGGCGCTGTCAACGGTAAAGCGGCCCGGGGCGCCCCTAGATGAAGAGGGTGGTTCCCGCCCGGTCCGCCTCGCCCAGGAAGGAGGCCACACCGCCCAGTTCGATGCCGTCGAGCAGCTCCTCGCGCTTCAGGCCCATGACGTCCATGGTCATTGTGCAGGCGATCATCCGCGCCCCGCCGCGCCGGGCCGATTCAATCAGGTCCGGCAGGGCGGTGACGTTCTTGTCCTTCATGACCTTCTTCATCATCGCCGTGCCCGCGCCCAGCATGTGGAGCTTGGAGAGTTTCAGCGCCCCGGCGCCCCGCGGCATCATGGCTCCGAACATCTTCTCCAGGAACGGCTTCCGGATCGGCGCCGCATTCCGCCTGCGCAGGGCGTTCAGGCCCCAGAAGGTGAAGAACAGGCTGACCTCGTTGCCCATCGCCAGCGCGCCGTTGGCGATGATCAGGGCGGCCATGACCCTGTCCAGGTCGCCGGAAAAGACGACGAAGGTTTTGCGGCCGGACCGGCCCGCGGGCTCGGCCGACCGGGCCGGGGCGCCGCCCTTGCGGATGCGCGCCTCCAGCACGGCGCCCTTCCGGTCGAGCGACACCAGTTCATGGCCCTGGCCCCGGCACCAGGCCGGGGCGTCCGAGGCAAAGCCCGGGTCGGCCACGCGCACGAGGACTTCGTCCCCGGCGGCCAGTCCGTCCATTTTCTCCTTCAGGCGCAGGATCGGGCCCGGGCATTGCAGCGCCGTGCAATCCAGTTCCACGGTCTTTCCCGTTGGCGCGGACTGTTCCGCCATCTTTTCCTCGGCGTAGGCCAGGAACGGCACCTCGGCCTCCTCCGCGCCGAGCGGTCCGTGCCACTGCCGGAAGGTCCGGCTCCCGCCCGCGAGCGTGGCGACATCGCGGAATCCCCGCTGTTTCAGCAGGCGATAGGCCAGGTAGCTGCGGAAGCCGACGGTGCAATACACGCGCGCCGGACGGTGCGAATCCAGTTCGCCGATGCGCGACCGGAGCTGGCCCAGCGGGATGTTCCGCGCGCCGGGGATGTGCCAGGTCTCGAATTCCGGGGCGCCGCGCACGTCCAGGATCAGCGCGCCCTCCGTGTTCGTCGGATAGTCCTCCGCGTACCAGAATTCCACGTCGCCCCGCAGCAGGTTGGCCCCGACGAAGCCCGCCATGTTCACCGGGTCCTTCGCCGATCCGAACGGCGGCGCATAGGAAAGTTCCAGGTTCTCCAGGTCATAGACCGTCAGCCCGGCGCGGACCGCCGTGGCGAAGACGTCCAGCCGCTTGTCCACGCCGTCAAACCCGACGACCTGCGCTCCGAGCAGCCGCCCCGTGTCCGGCGCGAAGAGGACCTTGATGTGCATCGGCGCCGTGCCGGGGTAGTAGCCGGCGTGGCCGGACGGGTGCAGGTAGACCTTGCGGAAAGGCGTGCCGGCGCGGACCAGGCCCTTCTCGATGGCCCCCGTGCCGCCCGCGGTCATGTCGAAGATCTTCACGATCGCCGTGCCCTGCGAGCTGTCGTAGGTCGTGTCCCGCCCGCAAATGTTCTCCGCCGCGATCCGGCCCTGCCGGTTGGCGGGCCCGGCGAGGGGAATCAGCCACGCGTCGGGCAGCACGACGTGCGCGACCTCGACGGCATCGCCGGCCGCGTAGATGTCCGGATCGGACGTGCGCATGTGGGCGTCCGCCTTGATGCCGCCGCGCGGCCCGAGTTCCAGCCCGGCGGCTTTCGCGAGGGCGGTATCCGGCCGCACGCCGGCGGAGAGGACGACGAAGTCCGCGGTCAGGACCGTGCCGTTCTTGAGTTCGACGGCGGCCCGGCCGCCGGCATCCCGGAACGCCGCGGCCGCGGTGCCCAGGTGGAGATTCACGCCGTGCTGCCGCAGGTGGTCCTCGAGCGGCGCGACCATTTCCTTGTCCAGCGGCGGCATGACCTGGTCGAGCATCTCGACCAGGTCGACCGCGAGGCCGCGGTGGCGCAGGTTCTCCGCCATCTCGACGCCGATGTACCCGCCGCCGATGACCACGGCGTTCTTCGCGCCGCGATCGACGGCCTCCTTGATCGCGTCCATGTCGTCCATGTTCCGCAGGACGTACACGCGGGGGTGGTCGAGGCCGGGCAGCGGGGGTTTGAGCGGCGTCGCGCCGGGGCAGAGCACCAGCTTGTCGTACGCCTCGTCGTATTCCCGGCCCGTGGCGAGCTCGCGCACGCGGACTTTCCGGGTCGCCCGGTCGATGGCGAGCGCCTCGTGGCCGGTCCGCACGTCGAGGTCGAGCGAGGCCTTCAGGCTCTCGGGGGTCTGGAGGAGGAGTTGGGCGCGGTCGCGGATCACCCCGCCGATATGGTAGGGCAGGCCGCAGTTGGCGAAGGACACGTAGCGGCTGCGCTCCAGCACCACGATGTCCGCGCGCTCGTCCAGCCGCCGGGCCCGCGCCGCCGTGGACATGCCCGCCGCCACTCCGCCGATGACCACCAGTTTCATATCCTGCTCCTTTCGGGTCGGGAGAAGATAACGCAAAAGCGGGCGGGGTCCAGTCTCAAGACCGCCTGTGCGCGCGCCAGGCGTACAACGCCAGCCACGTCGCCGGCAGCGCTAACCAGTAGAGCGCAACGAGCCACGGATGCTGCCACCAGGAGAGCCCGTTGAAGGCCCAGGAGGAGAGCGGGAAGAACAGCTCCGTGTGGAACTTGCCCGGGCTCGCGTGCGTCAGCGCGTCGAGGACCAGGTGGAGCGGCCAGGCCAGCGAGGGCAGGACGAGCGGCTGCCGCACGAGAACCAGCAGGCCGGAAACCGCCAGGGCGACGAGCAGGCTGTGCGCGTAGCGGTAATGGACCAGCCCGTCACCGCCGAACTCGCGGAAGAAATGACCGACGTGGTCGCCGTGGTCGAACCGGAGAAACGGCAGGCCCATGGAGAGCAGGTCCGGCAGCACGCCGAAGAGCATGGCGAGCCAGACCGTCGGGTCCCGGAACCAGCTCCGGCCGGCGCCCGCGCGGCCGCCGGCCAGTCCAGACCGGCTGCACATCGTCGCGCCGTAGATCGCATGGGCCAGCACATCCATGGCGGCAAGATACTGCACGAGGCCGGGCCTGTCAGCCCGGGGCCCTAAAAAAATCGGCCTTGCGCGCCTTTTTCGATGTGCTAGTCTTACTTTCGGCGCGGGAGTAATTCAGTGGCAGAATGTCAGCTTCCCAAGCTGAACGTCGCGGGTTCGACTCCCGTCTCCCGCTCCACTCCAAACCCCGGCTCTCCGCCAAAAACCGGGGCAAGCATCTGCCGGCCAGGCGTATACGTCGGCGGCCGCGCTGAAGACATAAGGACGGGTTTCCCGGCAAGAAAGACGGCGGCCAAACGACTAAAGGCATAGTTGGCGCGGATCAATAGCATGGCGTTTACGCGCGGGAACCGCGCGTGTACACTGGTTCCACGCGCGCGAGAGTAGATGAGGCGCACTTCATATAGCGTGGGGAGTGTGGTCTGCCGTGGCGGGCTGTTGCTGGGCCTGTGCGTGGCGCTGGCCGGGCCGGCGGCGGGCGAGGTGCTCTTCCAGGAGGACTTCGAGAGCGGTATCCTGGCGCCCTGCTGGGCGACAAACTCCACCGGCCAGGGACGCCTCCGCGTCACCGAGGACTGGACGCCCGCGGGCGGCGTCCGGCACGTGGTGATGGACGATTTTCAGAGCGACCTGGTCTCCTCCCGGAACGAACTGGTCCTGACCGTGGACCTCGGCGGGCAAAGCAATGTCGTTTTGAGTTTCCAGCACAAGTCGCTCAACGACGAGGATCACGAGATGCCCGACTCGTTCGGCGGCAGCCATGATTCGGACGGCGTGGCCGTCAGCGACGACGGCGGCACGACCTGGCACAAGATCCAGGGCCTGACCTCGTCCAATTTCACAGCCTCCGGCTACAAGTCGTTCGAGGTGCCGTTGACCCCGGGCGCGGCCTGGTCCCTGGTCGACGATTTCAAGATCAAGTTCCAGCAGTACGACGACTCGCCGGCAGAGGAGGACGGGTTTGCGCTTGACGACATTCTCCTGGAGACGGTTTCCACGGCGCCCGGCGCGGACCTGACCTTGACCCTGGGGGCGCTGTTCTCCGGGCAGGGGCTCGCGGTTTCGAACGAGTACCCGCTGCTGTTGACGCTGGTGAACAAGGGGCCGCGGGAGGCCGTCGACGTCACGATCACCAACCGGCTGCCCGCGGGCGTCGAACTCGTCACGGCCACGCTGGGCTACGAGGTCGATCCGGTCGGCCATGCCGTCCTATACCGCCTCGCGGAAATGGCCGCCGGCCAGACCTCCAGGTTCTGGATGATCTGTTCGCCGGGGGTGACCGGCCTCTGCGTGTGGACGTCGGTCGTGACCTCCGCCGGCGCGGATACGAACGCCGCCGATAATACCGCGGCGTACCAAACCACGTTCGGGCCCCGGGGGGAACCCGCCGCGGATATCGGAGTTGAGGTCACGCTGTCCGATGCGGCCTGCCTTTCCCAGCCGTTCACCAACACGGTACACTTGGAGAACTACACCGCCGAATACGTTTCCAACGTCCTGATCGTCAGCGAGTTCTCGGCGCCCGTGGAGATCCTGGACGGCTATTTCCGGGCCCACAGCAACCAGCTGTGCAGTTCGCTCACCCTGACCCCTTCGTGGGGCGCCTTTTTCTCGTACCGGGTGCGGGCGACCCGGGAGGGCCTGCTGACGAACATCGTGCGGATCAGCGCGGCCCGCTCGCTGGCCTCCACGAACGGGCTGGTTTTCACCAATGTGATCCAGATCATCCCCGACTCGTCCTGGGAGCAGGTCCTGGACGGCTACTGCGAGGGGCGCTACCTGGCCGGCGCCTATTCCGGCGGGGCGGACGACAGCCAGCCGGCGCTGGCGGACATGGACGCCGACGGCGACCCGGACGCATTCATCGGCAGCGCGGACAAGCTGATGTATTACCGGAACATCGGCACCTCCAACGCGCCGGCGTGGGCGCCGCCCGTGCTGGTCCGACGGTTCTGGTCTAACGAGCGGCATGCCCCGGCCCCCGCGGACCTGGACGGGGACGGCGATCTCGATCTGCTGGTGGGCCGGCTCTGGGGAAACCTGATGCTGATCGAAAACGAGGGCACCGCCACCAACGCCGCCTGGGGGGAACCCCAGTACAGCTACGGCGGCATCGACGTTGACTCCACCAGTGTCCCGGCCCTGGCCGACGTGGACGGCGATGGCGACCCGGACCTTTTTGTCGGCAACGGCGACGGCGACATCCTCGTGTACACCAACACCGGGACCGCCGCCTCGGCCGCCTGGAGCGGGCCGTACACCAACTTCCCGTGCCCGATTCCCAATTACGCGTACGCGGCGCCCCGGCTCGCGGACCTGGACGGCGACGGGGATTTCGATCTCGCGGCGGGCTACGATCCGTATCCTTCACGGACCAACGCCTTCTGGCTCTACTGGGCCAACACCGGGACCGTCTTCCAGCCGCGGTGGGCGCCGTTCGCGACGCAGGAACTCGGGGTCGCCGCGGCGCACTACTTCGCCTCCTTCGCCCCGGCGTTTGCCGACCTGGACGGCGACGGTGACCTGGACGCCTGTATCGGCCAGTCGCAAGGCCGGCTGGATTTCGTGGCGAACCTGGGGCAGGCGACGCAGGCGGTGTGGCTGGGCCGGGGCGAACGGGTTTTCCTGCTGGACCTGCCCTCCCCGCAGATCGCCGGCGGCGACCTGGACGGCGACGGGGACGGCGACCTGCTGGTGAAGGGCCCGCACGACCCGCACCTGTGGCTGTACGAGAACGCGGGCACCCCCCTGCTGCCCATCTGGCACCTGGCCACCACCAACTACCTGAACTGGACCGGCGGAGTCATTTACGGCATGACGTTCTGCGACATCGATGCCGACGACGATCCCGACCTGCTGGTCAACACGGCGGATCTCCTGGACGACACCCGCTGGATCATCATGTTTCTGGAAAACACCGGGACGGCGGCCCAGGCCTCCTGGGCCGCCCCGGTTCATGACTACCTCGTCCTGAACGCCGCCACGGGCCATATGAACTACGGCGCGGTGGCGGCGGGCGACATGGATGACGACGGCGACTTCGACCTGTTCATCAAAGGATGGATCACCAACGGGCCCTTGCTCTACATCCAGAACACCGGGACGGCCGCCGCGGCCGCCTGGGCCCCTCCCGCGGATCCCGGAGTGGCCTGGTTCGGGGGGAATTACCATACGCCTCTGATCCTGGACATGGACGAGGACGGCGACCACGACCTGATCGGCATGACGGGCAGGGATTGGGTGTTCTACCCGAACACCGGCGACGCGCAGCAGCCCCGGTGGTCGCTTCCGAGGCGTTTGTATGCCCCGGTGGACCCGTTCGGCCTCAACGATTTTGTGCAGTCCGGCGCCGCGATGGACCTGGATGCCGACGGCGATCTCGACCTGCTGTTCGCCACCGCGGAGGGCGGCTTGCTGTTCTACCGGAACCAGGCGGAGAAGCTGCAGGTGATCCCGGGGCAGCGGCCGCTGGAGCCGGGCGCGGGCTGCGATTTCAACCTCACGAACGGGTCGCCGGCCGCCTGGCAGTTCGTCGTGAACCGGAGCGGCGGAACGCTGGACCCGGCGACCGGCGCCTACCAGGCCGGCCCGACGCAGGCCCTCGACATCGTCGAGTCCCGCCTCGCGGACGGCCGCTACGGCCGGGCGTTCGTCCAGGTGATCAGCAACAGCCTGTCGGCCGGCCAGTCCCGGGCCATCGTGATGGCCGGCAGCAAGACCGCCGTGCTGACCGACGACCCGGCCTGGGAGGCGACCGACTACCTGGCGGACCTGGCCTTCAACGCGCTGCGGGCCCGCGGCTACAGCAAGGGCAGCATGGCCTACTTGAGCCCCATGGTGGGACAGGACGTGGACGGCGACGGCTACCCCGACGTGACCCGGGCGACCACCCGGGCGAACGCCGAGTGGGCCTTCCAGACCTTCGCCCCGGGCGCGTCGAATCTCTTCGTCTACCTAGTCGACCACGGCGCCACGAACGAGGGCGGCGGATACTTCCGGCTGAACTCGACGGAGATTCTGGCGGCCACCAACCTGTCCGCCTGGCTCGACGGCCTGCAGGACGTTCACGGGATGGACGTGACCGTGGTGCTGGACTTCTGCCAGGCCGGCAGCTTCCTCGCACCCCTGGCGTATACCGGCGCCGCCGCGCGCATCGTCATCGCCGGCGCGGGCCCCGCCGAGGCCGCCTACTTCGTGGCGGGCGGGCTCGTGAGTTTTTCCGAGGCGTTCTTCCACGGCGTGCGGCTCGGGCTGGGGCTGGGCGAATCCTTCCGGGTGGCCCGCCGCGCGATGAGCGATTACCAGGACGCCTGGCTCGACGCGGACAAGGACGGCCGCTTCGACGAGGGCGTGGACGACGCGGCCGGGGCGCTGGACCTGCCGGTGGGCGTGAGCATCGGCGGTGAACAGGGCGCCCCGCAGGTGGGGCTCATTGCGGACAACCAGTACCTGGACGGCGACAGCGCCGCGACCCTGTGGGCGGCGAACGTCTCCGCCGGGCAGCCGATCGACCGGGTCTGGTGCGTCGTGGTGCCGCCCGGGTATCAACCCGATCCCGACGTGCCCATCGCGTCCCTGCCCGAGATCGAACTGATCTATGCCGGCGGCCGGTACGAGGCGCAGTACACGGGTTTCGGCCAGGCGGGCACCTACAAGATCATCTACTACGCCCACGCGCAGGGCGGAGGCGTGTCCCTGCCGAAGTACGGTTACGTCACGCAGGCCGGCGCGAACGAGCGCGCGATCCTTGTCGCCGGCGGGACGACCAACCTCGCCCTCTGGACCAACATCAACAGCGTGGCGAACGGCGCGTGGGAGACCCTGTTGGCCCGGCAGTTCACCACCGCCACGGTCTGCTACTTGAGCATGGACGCGGGGCAGCCGGGCGTGGACGGGGCGGTCTCCCTGGAGGCCGTCGGACAGGCCATCACGAACTGGGCCGGCGATTCGAAGAAGCTGACCCTGGTCCTCGTGGGCGAGGCGACGAACGATCTCCTGCGCCTCGCCGAGGGCGAGGACCTCGACGCACTCCAACTCGACGCCTGGCTGGACGCGTACCAGGAGAGCAACCGGACGGTGATCGCCGCGATGGATTTCGCCGGCGCTGGAAGTTTCATCACCAACATGACCACGCCGCCCGGGCGCGAGCGAATCCTGATCGCCGGTGCGGGGCCGGGCGAGCCCGCGGTCTGCGAGCAGTCCGGCTGGATCAGCTTCACCCGTGTATTTTTCAGCCACGTGTTCGACGGGCGCGACGTGCTCGAGTCCTTCCGGGCCGCGCGGGACATCGTCTTCAACCTCACCCGCGGCGCCCAGGACCCGCAGCTCGACGACAACGGCAACGGCGTGCCGAACGAGAAGGACGTCGAGGGCGCCGCGGCGCAAGGCGAGTACCTCGGGTCGGCCTTCGTGACCGGCGCCGAGGCGCCGGTGATCGGGGCCGTGACGCTGGACACCGTGCTGGCGGGCACGAACGCCCTCGTGCTCTGGGCCTCCGAGATCGTTGCGGCCGCCGGCGTGGACCGGGCCTGGTGCGTTGTTGCGCCGCCGTCCGACGCGGAGGATTCCGCCCTCGTGACCGTGGACCTGGCCTGGTCGGCCGGCGAAAGCCGCTACGAGGCGGCCTGCACGAACTTCACCGAGCCCGGCGTTTATATCTGTACGTTTTTCGCCATGGATTACGACGGCGTGATCGGCGCGCCGCGCCAAGCCCAGGTCTTCAGCGCGGACCGGTACGAGCCGGACAACAGCGCGGACGACGCCCGGCCCTTCGAGATCGCCGGCGTGCAGGTCCGCAATTTCCACGTCGCCGGCGACGAGGACTGGGTCGGGTTCTTTCTCGTCACCAACTACGTCTACGAGCTGCGCACGCGGCAGCTCGGCACCAACGTGGACAGCGTCGTGGACCTGTACCGCGTGCTCGGCGACGGGAGCCTCTCCAACGTCGTGCACCAGGACTTGCAGGGCGCGGGGGCCGGCCAGGGCGAGTACCTCCTGCTCGAGCACAGACCCGCGGGCCTGTACCTCGCGCGCGTGACCGCCTACCGGCCGTGGCAGGCGGGCCTGGGCACGGAATACGAGGTGCGCATCCACGTGCCGGCCGCGCCCTCGACGACCTTCCTCTGCATCCTCGGGGCGGACCTGCACGACTCGGATCGCTCCCCGCCGGGCGCGGTGGCCTGGGTGGACGGCGCGCCCCACGCTTTCTCCGGCGGCCGCAACTTGATCGAGCTGACGGGGATCGCGGCGAAGACGTACACGATTACCGTGACGGCGCCCGGCTGCCTGCCCGCGCAGCACGCCAGCCGGGCCGGGCAGGTGGAGGACCAGAACAACCAGGCCTACGGCAATCCGCGGCGGGTGCGGGTCCGCAGCGGGGCGTTCGTCGCCGCGCCCTTCCTCCTGGAGCCCTGCGTGCGGGTCAAGGGTGTAGCGCGCGATGCCGCGACGGGCAAGCGCCTGAAGAACGCCAGCCTGGCCTTTGCGCCGAATTCCTCGTCCGGCCTGCCGTGCAGCCGGTACGACGGTTACCCGGGCTACGCCAGCTACCGCCGGCGCTGGCTCACCGCGCCGGACGGCCAGTTCCCGACCAACGTCTACCTGCCGCCGCGCGCGGGATGGCTGACGGTCACGGCCGACGGCTATTCGAACGCCGCGTTCTATCTGAACCTCGCCTTGCCGAACGGCAGCACGAACGAGGCCGGGGAACTGCCCTGCGGGCCGGTCGTCACCAACGCGGGCGGCTTGCCCAACCGGTGGATCAACCTGCACTTCGGTGGCCCGACCAATATCCTGGCGATGCAGGACACGGACGAGGACGGGCAGAGCAACTGGAACGAATTGTTGACCGACACCGATCCCAACGACCCGGACAGCGTGTTCGCCCTCTTCGGGGCCGGCGTCGGCTTCATGCCGGCCGGGCTGCGGTTGCAATGGAGCGGCGTCGAGGGGCACGCCTACCAGGTGGCCGGGTGCAGCAACCTGTGGCCCGAGGCCTGGTCCGTCGTCGGCGGGCCGTGGACCAACTGGGACAATTCAGCCATGGAATGGACCAGCCCCGAACCGGCCGGCCGCGGCCTCTACCGCCTCGAGGAATTCCGGCCGTAGGAGACCCGCGCCGGCCGTCGCGCTCCGCCGGACATCAGAAGTGCTTGATGCAGGAGACGAAGACCTGGTGCTCGGTGACGTCGGTGCGGAGGTTCTCCGCCGGGACCAGGCTGCCGAGCACGTCGTCGCCCCGCGTGTAGACGTAGGCCACGTCGAGGATCCAGCGCGCGGGCTTCTTCCCGAGGGCCACGCCCGTGCCCACGCTGCCGCTCCAGTACTGGTCGGGCTCGCCGATCGCCGGCCGCTCCTCCCACGCCACGCCCGCCCGCAGCGGGATCTCCACCCGCGGGAACACGAGCAGGTATTCGATCCCGCTCCGCACCGCCCACGTGTCGTCGAGCGGGTGCTCGCCGTGCGGGCTGCCGTCGAGCGGATTGATCTTTTCCTCGCCCTCGGCCTGGAAGGCGAAGTCCGACCAGCGCGTGTGGTTGACGTCCAGCGACGTGTACAGGCGGTCCGTCCAGCGCCACACCGCGCCCAGCGCGAAGGCCGCCGGGAAGGTGAACTCCACGTCCTTGGAAACGAGGCTCTCGGTGGACGTCACGTCCAGGACGCGCGTCCGGGCGGCGTTGTAGGTCGTCGCGGTGTCCCGGATGGTCTTGGTCTGTTCCGCGTCGGCGGTCCAAGGCAGATCCGCCGCGCCGCCGAGGCTCAAGTGCCGCGACACGGTCCACAGGAAGCCCAGCGTCGCGTTGAACCCGCACAGGTCGTCGATCCGGTTCTCCTCCTCGTACACGCCGTCCACCACGATCCCGGACGAGTCCTCCGAGAAGGACCGCTCGGAGAAGTCGGGGAACGCGCCCGAACTGGAGAAGGGGATCTCGGGGAAGGGCGGGGGATATCGGATCACGCCCTCGTACTCGTACGTCGAACTCGTCACGCGCGTGTCGCGCCGGGCGCTGTCCAGCGTGGACGAGCCCGTGTAGCGGGCCGTGGTCTTCGAGCGGATGTCCCGGTTCGGCATCGGGCTGTCCTGGTACAGGTTCAGCGAAAGCCCCGCGGCCAGGTTCGGCAGGATCTCCACCGCCATCGCGGGCGTGACGGCGTCGATGATGCCCTGCTGTTCGAAGTCCAGCCCGGTCAGCAGGTCCGACCGCAGGATCTCCTGCAGCGCGCTGGTGTGGCGCGTGGTCAGGCGAGTGGTGAAGGTGACGGAGGCGGTGACGCCCTCCTCGAGCACGCTGTCGAAGCGGTCCACCTGCGTGGCGGTGTCCACGCGGGTCTCGGTCTTTCCGCCGGCCGCCGGCCGCGCGCCTTCTTTCGCCGTGGCGGTGAACTCCTGGGTGAAGTCGTAGGCCTCCTGGTAGTTCAGGGCGAAGACCACGTTGCGGTTGAAGAGCGTGACGGGATAGGCGCAGCTGAAGTAGTTCAGGTTCTCGTTGCCGTACTCGTTGACCCCGACGATGAAGGCGTCGGAATCGGAGTTGTTTTCGTTCCGCTCGCGCGACGAGCGGACCATGATGGAGGCCTCGGGGCGCTCGAGCTGGATCAACCCGGCGGGATTCCACGAGGCCGCCGTCGCGTCGTCGGCGACCGCCGTGAACGCACCGGCCAGGCCGAGCGCCCGCGCGCCGGACCCACTGGGCAGCGGCGCGGAGAAGATGCTCGGCGGGCGAAAGGCCGGCGACGACGGCGCGCCGCCCTGGACCAGGGTGCCGCCCGGCCCGGCGTGATCCAGCGAGATGGTCACCGGCCCCGCCGGCGTCTCCACCGTGAAGTCCTCCGCGCGGACGGATCCGCCCAGGAGCAGCCCTGGCACAAGCAGGAAAACGGCTTTCTTTATCCAGTGCATCGGTCTCCTCTTTTATAGCCGAAGCCCGGCGGCCCGGTCATGGAAAAAGACCGGCTACGGGCCTTTTTCGCCGGCAGGCCGCGGGGCATCGTCGGGGCGCAGGGCTACAAGGGCAGCCGCCACCTGCTGCGCCAGGTCTGTGCAGGCGGCGGGAAGGGCGGCCTCGTCGAGGGCCACGCTCCACGACTCGAGGATGCGGCTGGTCTCCGTGTCCACGAGGCGCAGCAGGGCGGTCCATCCGTCCCCCTGCCGGGCCACGTGGCCCAGCAGCAGCGTGCTGGCCGGGAGGAAGCGGCCGACCTGGAGCCGGGCCTGGGGATCGGCGAGGCTGGAGAATCCGAGGTTCAGTTCCTGTAGGGCCGCCTCCAGGTTCTCGCGCTCGACCGTGATGATCCGGTCCTGGCGCTGCAGCGCCGCCGTCAGGCCGATCCGGACGAGCGCGGCCATGTTCGCGCCGGCGGCATCCTCGCCCAGCGGCTCCGGACCGAGACAGGCAATCACGCGCGGCAGGACCCGGTCCGCCGGCGCCGCGGCGGGCGGCGCGGCGCGGACCTGTTCGATCAGTTGCCGGAGCGCCGCCTGTCGTTCCTGCCGCTTGCCACGGTGAAGGTGGTCCGACACGGCGGCGGTCAGCGAGCCTGGCTCCGGCGCGGCCTCCGCCAGGAGCCGCGCGGCCGAGTTGGTCGCGCCCTCGCGGTCCAGCCAGAGCGCGTCGCGGGCGGCCTGCACATCAGAGTCCGGCTCCGCGCCGCGCGCCGCGGCGGGCGCCTCGCCGAAGGCCAGGAGGGCGGGATCGGTGGAGAAGACGAATTCCCCGCCGCCGTGCGACGAAACCGCCAGCGGCCCTATCCGGACCCGCTGGCCGGTCAGGGCGCCGACTTTCTCGCGCACCGCCAGGGCCATGTCCGACGCCGAGAACACGGGGCTGTTGGGATTGCGGAGAAACTGGAGCAGCGCCTCGGCGAAGACGCTGTGCTCGAACCCGCTGTCCAGCACCGGCTCCAGGTCGCCGCTGGCGACGAGGTAGCGCGACGGCTGGTCGAGGGCCCGGGCGTACCAGGCCGCCGCCCGTTCCGCCGCCGGCTCGCCGCCCCGGAAGAGGGACCCGGCGTAGCAGGAATCCGCGATGACGAGGACGTGCCGCGCGCGCGAGGCGTTGATCATCTTCGTGATCATGCTGTTCCAGATCCAGTCCTCGCGGGCGTCGCGTCCTTCGGCTGTCTTCCGGGCGTCGCACGGGATCCAGAATCCCTCGTCCAGGGCCTCGTCGTAGGAGCCATGCCCCGCGTAGTAGATCAGCACGGCGTCGCGGTCGTCCAGGGTGGCCAGCTTGTCGAGGGCGGTGAGGATGCCGCTCTTCGAAGCCCGCGGGCCCGTCAGGAGATCGACGGAAAAACCGTATTGCAGCCGGAGCACCTCCGCCATGGCCTCGGCGTCCGCGCGGGCGGTCTTGAGATTCTCCCAGCCCCCGCCGGCCCGGGCGGCATAGTCGCCGATGCCGATGACCACGGCGTGGTAGTTCGGCGCGCCGGCGGCGTGTGCCCCGTCCGGCGCGACGCGGCCCGCGCCGCCCGCCGGGCCCCGGTACGTGGACGCGGAGCGCCCGAGGTAGATCACCAGACCCAGGCAGAGGCCGATCGCCAGCAGGAACGCCGCCGACCGGGCCGCCGGTCCCGCCTCCTTTCTGGACTCATCGGGCATAGATCACGTCTCCTTCAGCCAGGCCGGCCGCCGCGGCCGGGGGGCTCACTTTCGCCTGGGCCCGCTGGGCATAAACCCTTGATATGCATAGCTCAACCGCCTTCTCCGCGTGGAGCCGCACCGTGCATTCGGCCAGGCCCCCGCGTCCTTCGCCCGGCCCGTCCAGTACCAGGAACCGCATGCCGGGTTTCAGGCCCTGCGCGGCGCCGATCCCCACGGTGGCTATGTCGCTGGAGGCCGAGAGAATCTTCCCGTCCATCAGGGGAAACTGCTGCTCGATCTTCATCGCCAGGCCCTCGACGCGGTCGCGCAGGTCCTTCTCGGGCGCCGGCACGTAGACATCTTCGGCGCACAGGATCTCGCCGCTGGCGGAGTCCACGACGCGGCTGAAGATCGTCAGGCTTTCGCCCTGCGGGATCAGCAGCGTCAGGGCGAGCAACTCGGCGGGGACCAGCTTGCCGATGCGCAGCGCGGCCCGCGGGTCGGCCAGGTCCGACGCGCTCAACCGCTGTTCCTCGATCAGCGCGCCCCAGCCGTCCGCCCGCTCGAGCACCCGGAAGCGCGGCGGGTGCAGCAGCAGCTCGTGCTCCATCAGCCGGCCGACCTGTTCGGCCCGCGCGTCCACGACCGGCTCCGCCGCCGCCGCGGTGCTGACGGGCGATACGCCCAGGCTCAAGCGGTAGGCCTCGTCCAGGTACTCGGGGTCCTGGCCGATCACGACGCACTGTTCGCGGTTCCGGTGTCCGGCCCGGTCCACGGCGACCACCTCGAACACGTTTGTGCCCGGGTCCAGCGCCAGCCGCCGGGCGAAGTGAAACTGCACGCAGCCCCGCGAGGCCTCGGGCAGCAGTTCCTCGCCGTTGATGGAAAGGGAAGTCAACCCTCCGCCGTCGGAGGTCGTGCCCTCGAGGTGAAACTCGCGGTTGAACACGCGGGTGCGGAGCGGCGTGTGCAGCCGCAGGCTGGGCCGGAGCCGATCGCCGCTCTCCGGGGCCGCGCGTTCCGGGACGTCCGCGCGCCCCTCCGCCGCCCGCGCGGCGTACCTCGGCGCGCGGTCCCGGGCGACCTCCGCGAAACGGTCCGCCTCCAACAGCCGGTCCAGCGTATTGCCCGCGAAGTCCGCGAGGTGTACCGCCCGCGTCCCGCCGAAAGGCACCAGGATCTTGAAGTCCGCCGCCTTCCCGTGGCCGGGCTCGAGCGGCCGGCCGTCCACCGACACCTGCGCCAGGCCGAACCGGTCCACGGCCCGGGCCTCGACGGCCCACCCGTCCGCCTGCCGGTCCGCCTTGAGAATGGCCAGGCCCGGCGGTTGCCAGTCCGCGGTGACGCTCCAGCGCGCGCTCGTTTCGCGATCGGCCAGGTCGCGCGCGGCCACGAGGACGATGTTTTCGCCCTCCGCCAGTTCCACGGCCCGCGAGATCGGGACGACCGGCGCCGCCAGTTCGAGGAACAGGGGCCGGCCGTTGACGGTCACGGCCTGCACGTAGCCTTCCGCGGAGACCCGTCCGGCCACCGTCAGCGTTCGTTCCCGGCTCCAGGCGGGCGGGGGCGGGGCGAGGTCGATCCGCGGCGGGGGCTGCGCCCGGCCGCGCACGAGCTCAGCGCGCGCGAGGTTCAGGAAGTGCCGGGCGCGGCCGGAAGGCTGCTGCTCCAGCGAGTGCTCGAGGAAGCGCACGGCGTTGCTCGCCTCGCCGAGCCGAAAGAAACAGATGCCCAACTCGCGGTGGGGAAAGTAGTCGTCGATGAAATGAAACCCGTACGTTCGCGCGCGCCAGGTGTCGCGCGGGTAACCGTACACGGCGCCGCGCTCCAGGCCCAGGCAGATGCGGAACTGTTGCGCGGCGGCCGCGTCATCGCCGGCGTAGGACAGCGCCGTGCCGCGCTGGTAGAAGTTCCACCAGGTCTTGTGCCGAGGCGGGGGGGCGGCGTGGCCGGCGCGGGGCGAGGGCGCGCAGGCCGGGAGCAGCAGGCCGATCGCCGCGGCGGCGCCCGCCGCCGCGATCGACCGGAAAAGGCGCCGGGCATCCATGTCTTGCTCCCCGGGCTAGAGGGCCGCCTCGGGGCGGCGCGCGCGGACGAGGTCCTCCGCGACCCGCTGCCCGAACTCCGGCAAGGCCCGCGAAAACGCCTCGGCGTTCTCGAAGCTGTGCGACCAGCGGAACACCAGGGTGTCCTCCCCGGGCCGGAAGGCGTCCACCTCGATGGACAGCATGTTCTCCGGCAATTCCTGGAGGCGGGTGGCGAGGCGCCACTCGGTGCGTTTTTTCAGCAGCGAGCGTGGCGCCGTCTTCCCCAGCGCCTGTTCGTACTGCGCGCCGATCTCGGCCTTCAGGGCGCCGGCGAGCGCCTCCATGGCGGCCCGGCGCGCGGCGTCGTCGCCGGCCGGGGCCCCCCGGTACTGGGCGGCCTCGATCCGGTCCGTCTGCCAGGCGAGGGTGGGGGAGAAGTAGTTGCGCGCGCCGAGGAGGACCAGCGCGCAGGCCGCCAGGGCGGCGACGGTCTGCAGCGCGCGCCAGGGCTGCAGGAGCCAGAGCCGCGCCTCGCCCGGAAAGGGCAGCACCTGGGGCGGCGCGGACTCTTCAGGCGCGGCAGCGCCCCAGCGTCCCGCCTCGGGCGAAGCCTCCCAGGCGCGCAGCACTTTTTTTGCCAGGTCGTCCTCCGTCACGGCGGCCTGCGTCCCGGCCTCGCGCAGCAGGCGGTCCATGTCCTCGATCTGGCGGTACTGCCGCTGCAGGTCCGGGTTCGTCTTCAGCGCTTCCCGCAGGCCGGCGGCTTCCGGTTCGTTCAGCTGGCCATGCACCAGAGCCCATAATTTGTCCGATTCGCTCATGTCATGGAGCTCCTTCACAGGCCACTGTCGCCCGACAGGCGAAAATCTTCCCCGAAAAAGGAATCCAGGCTCAACATTTTCCGCATCTTTTCAAGGCACTTGGCCAGCCTGGAGCCGACCGTGTTGATCGAGATGCCCAGTTCGTCCGCCATCTGCTTGTAGGATTGCTGGGCGAAGTAGAAGCGCTGGATGGCGACGCGGCAGAGCTCGTCCACCTGGTCCAGGACGCGCTTCACCTGGCCGGCGACCTCGGCGTTGATCACGTCGCGGAGCGGATCCTGCGACCGGTCCGCCATGCGCGCCGTCTCCTCCTCCGGCCGCTGCCCGTCCCCGGTGGCCAGCGGCACCAGGATCTGCCGCGCGCGGATCTGGCGGCGCACCTCGTCGATGCAGCGGTTGATGCAGATGCGCTTGACGTAGTACTCGACGGAGGATTCCTCGTTGAACGACTCGATCGCCTTGAAGAGGGCCAGGCGGATGCCCTGGGCCATGTCCTCCCGCGTCGGGGGCGAAAACCGCCACTTCGACCAGGAGACCACCGAGCGGATCAGTTCGTCGTGCTGCGCAAAAAAATCGTCCCACGCCCGGCGGTCCCCGGATTGAAGCCGGCCAAGCTCTTCTGGGCTGATGTCGCTCATGCGCTTGGGCCTGGGCGCCCCTTTTGGTCACACGATAACCTCCCGGATTCCCGGTGTATACAGAAAAGTCCCGGCGCGCCGGGTTGGAAAAAAGCGGCCCGCCCCGCGCGGGGCGGGGCGGGCCGCGTGCTGTGTCTCCTCGCGCGGAGCCGATTCGGCGTCGGGTTTATTGCAGGGTGTACTGCGCGTGGAGGATCACGGTGGGGCCGGGGACGCCGGCGGGCAGCGCCCGGGCCGGCCAGACGCGGAACCGGACCGGCATGTTGCCGGCCAGGGCCGAAGACGTTCCCGAGCCGGTCGCCACGAGCTGCGCGCCGGCGGAAAAGGAATTCTGGTAGATCGAGGTCATGCCGCGCACGTCCCACAACTGCACCCAGAGCACACGGTCGGCGGCCGGCACCCGCGCATCCCAGGTGATCTCGATGCTGAAGAGCACCGCCGTGCCCTGCCGGACGGAGCCCGGCGTGTACAAGCTGTAGGTCGCCTCGCGCAGGTTCTCGAAGAAGACCTCGTGGTGGTCGAACTTCAGGACGTCCACCCGGCCGAGATTCCTTTCGTTGTCGCCGTAGGCGGCGTCGATGGCTTCGGACCCGGCCGCCAGGTTGCCGTCGATGGCGACGTCGTGAATGTAGGACGCGTACTCGCCGTTCTGCCACGGCAGGTGCTTGTAATAGAGCACGTTCCAGGCATTGTAGGCCAGGCCGTAGACGTAGATTTCGCCGGTGGTGGGATCGTCCCACGGATCGGCCAGGGAGCCTACGACGATCTTCGAGCCGCTGACGTCCACCGAGTCGCCGAAGGCCTGGTAGTCCGCGTCGATCTCGGAGGCCAGGCGCGCCTTCCACTGCCATTGGTTCTGGCTGAACTCGTAGACGCGGGCGGCGCCCCGGTAGGTGTTCTCGGCGATCGAGCCGACGACGGCCCGCAGCCCGTCCATCGCCACGCTGTGGCCGAATCGGCCGCCCGCGACGACGCCGCGGATCCGCTGCGCCTGCTGCCACTGGTTGTTGGCCCACTGGTAGGCATAGACGCAGCCCCGCCCGGCTTCCTCTTCGGGCGCGCCGGCAAGGATGCGGGTGCCGCTGATGGCCACCGAGGTCCCGAACCGGAATCCCGCCTTGGTGACCTTGGCCACCTGGTTCCACGCGCCGTTGACCTTGCGGTAGAAATACACCGATGATTCCCCCGGCGAGCCCACCACCGCGAACTCGCCGTCCACGCCGACGGAGGCGCCGAACTTCGAGGTCCGGGGCGCGTTCGCGGAAGGCCGCAAGCGCGCGGTGCGCTGCCAGTTGGCGCCCTCGTAGAGGTAGACCGCGCCCGCGTAGACGTTCTGGTTGTCCTGCGCGGCCGTGGTCATGCGGACGTTGCCCGGCGCGCCCACGATGCACTGCGTGCCCTTCAGGTCCACCGCGGCGCCGAAGAACGCCCCGCTCAACACGTCGTTCGCGGCGGAGGACGGCTCCAGCACGCGCGGGCCGGTGTTTGTCCGCCCGTTGTTGTCCAGGGTGTAGATATGCACCTTGCCGGCGTTCACCGCGCCCCCGATCTGCACGCCCGGCCGGCCGACGGCCAGCCGCTGGCCGGACAGCGCGACGGCGTGCCCGAACAGGTGCGTGTTCCTGTTGTAGTCCGGCGCGATGGAGCCCGCGGCCTCCCAGATCTCTTCGAAGGGCGGCGAACCGCCAAGCGCCCCCGTCGCGGCCATGCAGACCAGCCCGATGCCCGCCAGTACCTTGGTCATCCCTTGCATTGCGAACCTCCCGTCTCCATGTTTTCGCCTCCCGCCGGAACCCTTCATCAGGTCAGGGTTGTCAACCGGCGGGCGGTCTTGAGCGTATCAGTCGGCGCGGGGGCGGGATTCTTCCCGACTTTTTTACGCCCGGCACTTTTCCGGTGGGAAGAAACAGCCCTTTCCGACGACTACACAGGCAGAGGAGCAAGAGTCATGAATACCGAGGGGCGGGGCGAGACGGCGGCGACGATCCTGGTCATTGACGACAATTCGTGCATCCGGAACCTGCTGGCCCGGCTGCTGCAGCGCTACGGGCGGGTCGAGTGCGCCGCGACCGTCGACGAAGGCCTGCAGATCTTCAGCCGGTGCGAGCCCGGCCTGGTGATTACCGACTACGAAATGCCGGGGCGGAACGGGATCGACGGCATCCGCGCGATGAAAGCCCTCGCGCCCGGCGTCCACATCGTCATGCTCACCGGCTCGGCCACGCGCGAGTTGATCGACGAGGCCAAGCGGGAAGGCGCCTGCGAGTGCCTCGAAAAACCCTTCGGACTGGACGCCCTCCGCGAACTCACCGCCCGCTGCCTGGCGGTCTGATGCGCCGCCCGCGGGATTGGACATCCGGCCGCCGATCTGCTAGGTGTAGCCCCACCATGAAATTCAAGGTGGATCACGACCTGTGCATCGGCTGCGGCGCGTGCGAGAGGACATGTCCGGCGGTCTTCGAACTCGCCGGCGACCAATCCAGCGTCAAGCTCGACCCCGTGCCGCCGGAGCACCAGGAGAAGGCCCTCAAGGCCGAGGACGGCTGCCCCGTCAGCGCCATCTCGCACGAGTAGCGCGCAGAAAGGTCCCGCATGAGGTTGGGCGGGAAATGGAAGGGCCGCCGGCTCGCCGCGCTGTTGCTGGCGATGTGCCCGGCCGCGGGCGGTTCGGTTTCCACGAATATCGCGTACATCGGGGGCGACCCGGCCACCTGGAATATCCCGGCCATTCAAACGGCCCTCGCGGACCTGACGCCGGACCCCATCCCCGACCTCAACGCCTTCATCGCCGCGCTGTACGATTACGCGGACAGCGACCTTCTTCCGTACGGCGGTACGGACACTGAACGGTTCGATCGAATCAGCGTCGAGCCCGTCCCGATGATCAACGAGGTCATCGTCAGCAACACCTTCCGCCTCTTTCAGGAGACGACCAACACGCTTCTCGAACATACGGTCCACCTGACCGTGGAAACGTGGTTCCCGTTTCCCGCCGATCCGGCCAATCCCTCGTTCCAAGTGGTGTATTCCGGAGTGCCGGCTTGCACGGTGTTGCCCATCGCCTTTTCGTATCCCCTGGCGCTTCAGTCCTCGCCGCCGGATTTTCAGCATTCAGGACACGATTATAAGCTGTCCGCTTTTGCGTTCAGCCATACCACCCCCGTTAACGGCCCCGGGCAGCCCGTCTATCCACCGGCTCTCATCGGAGTTCGGGTGATGCCGGAGGACTCCATTCAAGTTCAGCACCTCGGAACCGCCGTGGACCGTGTAAGCCCGTGGTGGCCGGTACAGAGTTTCCAGGTCGTTGGCCCGGCGCCGATGCTGATGGTGGGCGGGCCGGCCATCCCTCTCGGCCAGGCCGCCGGGTGCTCGGTCAACGATCCAAGGATCAATTGGAACCCGGCTTCTAGCGTTCACTGGTCGCGCGCCGCGGCCACACCCAGCATGCCCAACGGCACGCTCTCCGGCCCCCCGAATGCCGTCGGTTTCATGCATGCCGCGACGAGCGGCATCGCGTCCGTCACCGAACTGACCAACGTGCTGTACAGTTCCGAAAAGCCTTGGACCACGGTCGGATTGCTCGATCCCGACCCGGACGGAAGCTGGCGCATCCGCGACCAACTGACCGTGAACGAGGCGTTCCCGCTCGTCGCCACCGCGGGCCCGTACGGGCAGGTCTCGCCGCTCCAGACCAACGTTCCTTCCGGCGCGAATGCCGCGTTCGTGATCACGCCCGACCTGTATTACACCCTTGCCTCGCTCTGGACCAACGGCGGGCCGGCGGGCGTCGATCTGGGCACCGGCATGTACGAGTTCGTGTGGAGCCGCGTTCTCTTCACCGGTGCCCTGCATGCGAGCTTCGCCGAGGTGCGCGCCCCGGCTTTCGGCACACCGTACCCGTGGCTCGCGGAGCACGGATACACGACTGACCTGGACGCTGCGGAACTGCTGACCGGCTCCAACGGGATTCCGCTCTGGCAGTCCTACGTTGCCGGACTCAATCCTCACGATCCCGAGGCGCAGTTCGAAGTCCGGTCCCTGGCGGGGGAGGGGTTGGTTTTCGACACGGCCACGGGCCGGCTGTATTCCGTGGAGGGTGAGTCGAACCTGGCGGCGCAGGCGTGGGCGGTAAGCCTGACCAACGGCCTGCCCGGCACCGGCGGCCCGGTCCAGATCCCCGCCGACCCGGCGTCTGGCGGCTTCTACCGGCTTCGGGTCCGTGCGCCCTGATCGAGCCGCGGGCTCGCGGTAACTCGCCCCTCCAGGCTTGTTTCTTATCTCCCGGTTGGAGGGCGGAGCTCCGCGACGCCGTTTTCCTGGCCGTGGTAAAGCCGGCGGACCGGTCATTCTGTTTCGAGTCGGCCGAGGCGGATGATACGGGCCAGGTCCTTGGAATCGTCCGGCCGATACCGGCGAGTTCCGCTACGGCCTCCGCGACCCGCGGCTCGCGCAGTGCGACGAGAACCAGACGGCGCCCGAGGGCGTCGCCAGCGACGCCCCTACAACTCTCCCCGGCATCTGAAGGGTTACCGTGCGTCCGGGGTTTTTCCAATGATTGGAAAATTTCCACGCGATGTTTCCAATCATTGGAAAACGGGCCGCGCGGTGTCTCTCGATCCGTGGAATGAGCTTGCGCGCGGTGCGTGACCGGCCCAAAATGCATGCAGGCGAAATGGGATTTCGGGGGGATACGTCGTGAGATGTTCCTTTCGGCGCGGGGGATGGCTCTGCGGCGTCGGCTTGGGCCTCTGGCTGGCGGCCCCGTCGGTGCGGGCGGACTGGCTGATGCTCTGGCACGCGGAGGCCGGCGGCCGGTTGAGCGAGCGCTGGGAGGTCAAGGTCGAGTCCGAGGTCAAGTTCCGCAAGGACATGTCGGAGTTCTACGACTCGGAAATCATGCCCTGGGTCGCCTACCGCTTTGCCCCGCGGTTCAAGTTGGGCGCGGGCTGGCGCCAGTTGTACGGGCGGCAGAACGAGGAATTGCCCCCGCCCGATCCGGACGCCCCGGCGCGGGACCACTACTGGCTGGTCGAGCAGCGGCCGCTGCTCGATTTCATGACCACGGTCCTCCCCGGCCCGTGGACGGTGGAGCATCGCCTGCGCGTGGAGTACCGGGACATCGAGTTCCGGGACGCCTTTTTCCGCTACCGCAACCGGGTCCGGCTCCGCGCGCCCTGGTCGTGGACGGCCCGCGAGATCAAGCCCTGGGTCGCCTGGGAGGGCTACTACGAGGACAACCCGGACATCCCGTCGGGCGACCGGATGAACCGGCACCGTTTTTTCGTAGGCCTCGGCGCCCCGCTCCGGGAGAAGCTGAAGGCCGGCGCCTACTATTACGTGGAAGAGGCGCTGAAGAGCGGTGACTGGAGTACCCATCACGAGATCGGGTTCGATGTGACTGCGGTGTTCTGAACGCGGATGACGGAACGATGAAAAGACCGGGACCATCGTTGGGTTCGGGCGCTGCGCTAACCCGCCTGGCTGTTCGGGCGCTCTGCCTGGGCGCGCTGTGCCTCGCGAACCCCATCCGGGGCGAGACGATCCGCGTCGGCGCCTACGAGAACCTGCCCAAGATATACTCGCTTCCCGACGGCCGCGTCAGCGGTTTTTTCCCCGCGCTCCTGGAATACATTGCCCGGGATCAGGGCTGGACCCTCGAGTATCGCAAGGGGACCTGGCAGGAATGCCTGGATCGTCTGGAGCGGGGAGAGATCGACCTCATGCCGGACGTGGCCCTGACGCCCGAGCGCCAGCGCAAATTCGATTTCGCCGAGGAGACGGCGCTGATCAGTTGGGCGGTGATCTACACGCGGCCGGACGTGGTCGTGCAGTCGTTCCTGGACCTGGCGGACCGGCGGATCGGCCTGATGAAGGGCAGCGTGTACACGAGCGGCTCGGGCAGCCTGCCGGAACTGCTCTCGAAGTTCGATCTCCGTGCGGAGTTTGTCGAGTACGAGTCGTACCGGGACGTTTTCCAGGCCTTGAGCCGGCGCGAGGCGGACGCGGGCGTGGTGAACAACATCTTCGGCTCGTACTTCGAGAAGGAGTACAACGTGGCGCGCTCGCCGGTGCTGTTCAGCCCGTCGCAGCTGCGGTTCGCCTTCCCCAAGGACTCGCCGCGGGGTGCGCGCCTGAAGGCCGCGCTCGACGCGAGGCTGCGTGCGCTCAAGGCCGACCCGCAGTCGTTCTACTACCGCGCCATGGACACGCATCTTTACGGGGCGCCGCACAGCGAGACGCCCGCCGGGGCCGCGGACTGGAAGTCGGCGCTGACGGACGAGGAAAAGGACTGGCTGCGCCGGCACCCGGTGATCCATGTCGGTATCGATCCCGAGTTCTACCCGTTCGAGTTCCGCGGGCCGCGGGGCGAGTACCAGGGGATCGCGTCGGACTACGTGCGCCTGTTCAACGAGCGGCTGGGCCTCAACCTGCGCGTGGTCGAGGGCCTGGCCTGGACGGCGGCCGTCGCCGGCGCCCGGAGCGGTGCGATCGACGTGCTCCCCTGCGTCGGCCGGACCCTGGAGCGCGAGCAGTGGCTCCGGTTCTCCCGGCCCTACATCCGTTTCCAGCGCGTGATTATGACCCGGCTCGACATGCCGTTCCTGGCCGGGCTGAAGGACATCGAATCGCTGCGCGTCGGGGTGCAGGGCGGTTCGTCGCACGAGGGCTTCCTGCGGGAGAACAGCCCGGTCGAGCCCGTGCTGTTCGGCTCGCTGGAGGAGAGCCTGCTGGCGTTGTCCGGCGGCAAAGTGGACGCCGTGGTGGCCAACCTGGCGTCGGCCGCCTACTGGATCCGGAAGCTGAACCTGATCAACCTCAAGGCGGCCGCGCCCGCCTCGTCGGATATCTACACGCTGCACTTCGCCGTACGCAAGGACTGGCCCGAGTTGCTCGGCATCCTGAACAAGGCCCTGGACCTTGTCTCCCCGGCCCAAGAGCGCGAGATTGAGCAGCGGTGGGTGGCGGTGGAATACAGGCCGGGCATCGAGCGCCGCGTGGTGTGGCGCATCAGCCTGCGGATCGCGGCCGCGGCGGCCGCGGTGCTGCTGGGCATCCTCTTCTGGAACCTCCGCCTGAAAACGGAGATCCGGCGGCGGAAGGAGATCGAGGGCCGGCTGAACTACCGCGAGCGCTTCGAGCGGCTGGTGGCGGAGACCTCGTCGCGGCTCGTCGCGGTCAAGCCGGCGGAGATGGACCGGCATATCCAGGTCGCGCTGGCGGAGATCGCCTGCTTTACCGGGACCGCCGCCGGCTATCTGTACGCCTTCGATCCGCAGGGGCGCGCGGTGCGGACCCACGCGGCCGGCGAGCCCGAGGCCCTCCATGCGGTGGACCCCGGCGCGCGGGACGAGGAGTGGCTGGCGCGCTTGCGCGCCGGCCGCGCCGTGACGGTGACGGCCGGGGCGGACGGCGAGGGGCACCTGGTCCGGCCCATCCGCGGCCGCGTGGTCGAGGTGCCGTGCGCGACCGAACAGCAGGTGACCGGCTTCCTGGGCCTCGTGGATCCGCGGCCGTCGTCGTCGGCGTGGTCGGGCGAGGATATCAGCCTGCTGCGGCTCACGGGCGAGATGCTCTCCAGCGCCCTGCGGCGGAAACAGGTCGAGGAGGACCTGCAGCGCTACGCCGTGGACCTGGAGCGGGCCAACCGGCAGTTGCAGGACCTGGACCAGCTCAAGAGCCTGTTCATCGCCTCGGTCTCGCACGAGCTGCGCACGCCGCTGAATTCCATCATCGGCTTCACGGGCGTGATCCTGAAGGGCATGGCGGGCGAGCTGAACGACAAGCAGCGCGACCAGCTGCAGCGCGTCTACCATTCCGCGCAGCACCTGCTGGCCCTCATCACGGACATCATTGATATCTCCAAGATCGAGGCCGGCCGCGTGGACGTGTATCCCCAGGCGTTCCGGCTGGACGAGGTGATCCGGGAGGCCGTGGAATCCATCCGGCCGCAGGCGGAGGCGAAGTCCCTGCGCGTGGAGTGCGGCCCGCTGCCCGAACTGGAGGTGTTCACGGACCGCAAGCGGCTGCGGCAGTGCCTGCTGAATTACTTGAGCAACGCGGTGAAGTATACCGAGGCGGGCTCCGTGCGGGTGGAGGCGCGGGATCTGGGCGAGCGGTTCGAGGTCGCGGTCAGCGACACGGGCATCGGCATCTCGCCGGAAGAGCAGACCAAGCTGTTCGAGCCGTTCGTGCGGCTGGACTCTCACCTGCGGATCAAGGCCGGCGGGACGGGCCTCGGGCTGTACCTGACCCGCAAGATCGCCCGGGACATCCTGTTGGGCGACATCGAGGTTCAAAGCGAAAGGAACCGGGGCAGCACGTTCATCCTGCGGGCGCCCCGGCGGCTGCCGGCCCCGCCGGGGGAGGAGAAACCGTCATGAAGCGGGTCCTGGTCATCGAGGACAACGAGAACAACATGGAGTTGATCACGTTCATCCTGGAGACGCACGGCTGCGAGGTCCTGAAGGCCGTGTGCGGGCGGGCGGGCGTGGAGGCGGCGCTCCGGGATCGCCCGGACTTCATCGTCCTCGACATCCAGCTTCCCGATATCATGGGCATCGAGGTGCTCCAGCGCATCCGGGCCGCCGAGGCGGGCCGCGACATCCCCATCATCGCCATGACCTCCTATGCCATGGCCGGCGACGAGCAGCGGCTGCTGGCCGCCGGCTGCAACGGGTACGTGGAGAAACCCATCGATCCGGAACGGGTTATCGGTCAGATCATCAGAATCGTGGGAGAACTATCATGAGAATCCTGGTGGTGGAAGACGACGAGAACTCGCGGGTGCTGCAACACACGATCCTGGAGGGCAACGGCTACGAGGTCGTCAGCGCCCGGAACGGCCGCGAGGCCCTGGACCGGCTGAAGGAGGCGATCCCGGACCTGATCATCTCCGACATCATGATGCCGGACATGGACGGGTACGCCCTGTGCCGGACGCTCAAGAGCGATCCGGCGCTCGCCGGCATACCTTTCGTGATCTACTCGGCCACGTTCACCACCGAGGCCGATCAGCAACTGGCCCGGGAGCTGGGCGCGGACCTGTTCCTCATCAAGCCCATGGCCCAGGACGAGTTCATGGAACAAATCCGGGGGGTGCTGGCGAAGCCGCCGGCCCCTTCGCCGGTCCGGACCCTGTCGCCGCCGGAGCGGGAGAAACTGGACGCGCAGTACATCTCGACCATCGCCCGCAAGCTGGACAAGAAGATCCTGGAGCTCAACGACGCGCGGGCGCGGCTGCGGTCCAGCGAGGAGCGCAGCCACCTGTTCCTGAACGCCATCGCGGACATGGCCTTCATCAAGGACGAGGCCTTCCGGCTCTGGTACGTGAACGACGCCTACGCGGCGTTCCACGGGCGGCCGGCCGAGGCCATCCTGGGCCGCACCGATTACGAGCTGGCGCCCCGGGAGGCGGCGGATCGCTGGCGCGCGAGCGACCAGCGGGTGCTGGAGACCGGCCGCCCCGCGACCGACCACGACGAGATCCGAGGGCGCATGTACGAGACGCGGAAGTTCCCCGTTCCGCTGGAGGGCGGGAAGACCGGCATCGGCGGCCTGGTCCGCGACGTGACCGAGCAGAAAAGAATGGAGGCGGCCGTGCGCGACCAGCTGGACGAACTGCGCCGCTGGCACGACGGCACGATGGGCCGCGAAATGCGGGTGATCGAGCTGAAGAACGAGGTGAACGAACTGCTGGCGCGGCTGGGCGAACCGCCGCGGTACGGCGTCGTCGACAGCGAAGTGTAACGTCTCGCCCGGACCGGGAGGGGGAGGAGGAGGGGACAACGATGAAACTGCGCTCGCGAATGCTGCTGGCGCTGGGCCTTTCCATGGCCGCGCTGTTCGCCGTCCTCTATACCGTGGAGACCCGCGTGGTCCGCGCCGGGTTTTCCGAACTGGAGGAGCGGCTCGCGCTGCAGGACGTTCAGCGGGTCGTGCGGGCCGTCGAGGCGGAGGGCCGCCAGTTAAGCCGCTCGGTCGCAGACTGGGCGTTCTGGGACGATACCTACGCGTTCGTGGAGGACCGGAACGAACTATACGTCGAATCCAACATCACGCCGGACACGTTCGAGTCGCTCGGGATCGAAGTCCTGATGATCCGGGATCGGTCCGGGGGCGTGGCGTGGAGCGCCGCCCTGGATCCCGAAAGCGGGGCGCTGGGTTCCGCACCGCCCGGGCTCGATCGCTGGAGCGGTCCCGGCGCCCCCCTGTCTTGCGAGGGAGACGATGACCGGGGCGCCGCGGGCCTCGTGCGGTTGGAGGAGGGGCTCCTGGTCGCCGCGGCCCGGCCGATCCTGTCCTCCCGCCGGGAGGGGCCGCCGCGCGGCACGGTTGTCATGGGAAGGTTTCTCGATGCCGCGCGGATCGAGGAGTTGGCGGCCATGCTGCAACTGCGACTGAAGTTTTTAACCACAGATGCACCCCCGCCGCCGATCGCGGAGGGCGATGCGTGGGCCGCCCTGCAACGTGGCGCCCCGGGATGCGTCCGCGCGCTGGATGAGGAAACGCTCCGGGGGTACGCGCTCCTGCGCGACCTGGAAAACCGGCCGGCCGGCGTCGTCGAGGTAACGCTGCCGCGCGGCATCCATGCGACCGGCCTGAATACCGTGCGGGTCCTTCGATTCATGCTGTTGCTGGTAGGCTTCGTCTTCATCGCGGCCCTCGCCGCCCTGCTGCGGACCCTGGTCGCCGCGCCGCTCGATCAGCTCCGGCGGGACATCGACGACGTGTCCGCCTCTCCGGGCTTTACCCGGCGGGTGCCGCGGCGGGGGACGACCGAACTGGCCGGCGTCGCGGACCATATCAACCGCCTGCTGGACCTGGTCGTGGAATCGCACCGTTTTCTCGACTCGGTCATCGAAAATATTCCGAACATGATCTTCATCAAGGACGTCCGCGACCTGCGGTTCGTCCGCTTCAACCGCGCGGGCGAGGAGTTGCTCGGCATGTCCCGCGACGAACTCATCGGCCGGAGCGACCGCGACTTCTTCCCGTCGGAGCAGGCCGAGTTCTTCATCGCCAAGGACCGGGAGGTCCTGCGGGGGAAAACGATCCTCGATATCCCGGAGGAGAAACTGCAGACGCGCCACAAGGGCGAACGCATCCTGCACACCCGCAAGGTGCCGATCGTAAACGAGCGGGGCGAGGCCACGTACCTGCTGGGCATCTCCGAAGACATCACCGAGTGGAAGCGGTTCGACGAGCAACGGCGCGCCGCGGAGGCGGAGATGCAGCGCCTGCTCGATGCCGCGCGCAAATCGCGCAGGGCCCTGTTGAGCGTGGTGGAGGACCAGAAGCGCACGCAATCCTCGCTGGCGGCGTTGTCCCTGCACCAGGAGGCGCTCCTCTCCGCCATCCCGGACATCGTCATGGAGGTGGACGCCCGCCAGGTCTACACGTGGGCCAACCCGGCCGGCCTGGAGTTCTTCGGTCCCGACGTCGTCGGCCGGTCGGCGGCCTCCTTCTTCGTCGGCGAGCAGCCCACGGGGGAGTTGGTGAAGCCCGTGTTCGAGGGCTCCCGCGAGGTGGTCTATGTCGAGAGCTGGCAATACCGGCGGGACGGCGAGAAGCGGCTGCTCGCCTGGTGGTGCCGCGGCCTCAAGGACGAGCAGGGCGCGATGATCGGGGCCATCTCCACTGCGCGGGACATTACCGAGCAGAACGTGCTGGAGGAGCAGGTCCGCCAGGTCCAGAAGATCGAGGCCATCGGCCGGCTCGCCGGCGGCGTCTCGCACGATTTCAACAACATGCTGGGCGTCATCATCGGCCACGCGGAGATGGCGATGGAAGTCGTGGAGCCCGGACAGCCGCTGCACGAAAACCTGCAGGAGATCCTGATCGCGGCCCGGCGGTCGGCGGACCTCACCCGGCAGTTGCTGGCGTTCGCGCGCAAGCAGACCATTACGCCCCGCGTGCTGGACGTGAACGAGACCGTCGCCGGCATGCTCAAGATGCTCCGCCGCCTGATCGGCGAGGACATCGAGCTGGTCTGGGAGCCCGGGAACGACGTGTGGCCGGTGAAAATGGATCCCGCCCAGATGGACCAGGTGCTGGCCAACCTCTCGGTCAATGCCCGCGACGCCATGGAGAGCGTCGGCCGGCTCACGATCCGCACGGAGAACGTGGTCATCGGGGAAAACGATGTCCGGCATCACCCCGGCTCCTACCCGGGGGAGTTCGTCGTGCTCACGGTGCGCGATAACGGCGTGGGGATGGACAAGGCCACCATGGAGCACATCTTCGAGCCCTTCTTCACCACCAAGGAGGCGGGCAAGGGCACGGGCCTGGGCCTGTCCACGGTGTTCGGGATCGTGAAGCAGAACCGGGGCTGGATCGAGGTCGCCAGCCGGCCGGGCCAGGGGGCCACCTTCCGGATCAGCCTTCCCCGCGAACGGTCGGCGGCGGAGTTGGAAGCGGAGGCGGCGTCCGCAAAGGGGACGGCCGGCGGCACGGAAACGATCCTGCTGGTCGAGGACGAACTGCCGATCCTCAAGTTGGGCAAGCGGGTCCTCGAGAAGGCCGGCTACACAGTTCTCGCCGCGCGCACGCCGGACGAGGCCTTGGCGTTGGCCGCCGGGCCGCCGGGCCGCATCCAGTTGCTCATCACCGACGTCGTGATGCCGGGGATGAACGGGAAGGACTTGACCGAACGGTTGGCCGAAACGCAACCGGACATGAAAGTGCTGTACATGTCGGGTTACACCGCGGACGTCATCGGCCAGCATGGGGTGCTGGACGAGGGCATCCACTTCCTTCAGAAGCCCTTCACCGGCCGGACGCTGACCCTGAAAGTGCGCGAAGTGCTCGACCGGAAAACGGCCTGACCCGGGTTCTTCGGTCGCGTCGCTTCAGGGGGCGGGGACGGTCTTGTAGATCCGTCCGTCGGCGCCGGTGAACCAGCCGCGCTCGAGGTCGCGGAAGGCCATGGCCGTCAGCACGGGCTTCACGTCCATCCACGCCGCCCACGTCGCGCCGGCGTCGCGGGAGAGCAGGACCCGCGAGCCGTCCGAGCCCTTTTGCACCAGCGCCAGGCCCGTTTGCGGGTCCAGGAAGTCCACGTCCACGATGCTCCAGTAGCTCTCGACGCCCAGGTTCACCGTGGTCCAATCCGCGCCGCCGTTGCGGGTGAGCCACAGGCGGCCGGCGTGCCCGCGGTCGGCGCGCATCCAGCCGAACTCGTCGGTCACCATCTCGAGCTCCGCGAAGTTCATCTCGCTGGAGAACTCCTTCGTCTGCCACGTCGCGCCGCCGTCCCCGGTGAACGCGAACCGGCCGTAGGCGCCGACCACCCAGCCGCGCCGGGCGTTGCGGAAATGCACGGCGCCGTAGTCGTTGCGCGGGAGGCCGCCCGCGAGCGCCGTCCAGCCCGCGCCGCCGTCGTCCGTGCGGTAGACCGTGGCCCCGCACGTCGGCGGCTGGATCAGGTAGCAGCCGGACCCGACGGCCGAGATCGCGCCGAAATAGTAGAAGCCGCGCTCCGGCACGGCGGCCGGCGTCCACGTCGCGCCGCGGTCGGCGGAATGCAGGACCTGGTCGCGGCTCAAGATCCAGCCGTGGTCCGTGTTCGGGAACAGCACCGCCGACAGGTCGGGGGCGTCCGGACGGCGGAGCGCGACGGGCGACCACGTGGCACCGTCATCCGTGGAGCGCAGGATCGTGTGGGATTCGCCGACGGCGACCAGGGTTTGCGATTTCACGCCGGCAAAAGGGGACGGCACGATCGCGATATCCCGCAGCGGCGTGTCGCCGCGATAGGCCGTGCGCACGGGGCCTTCCTCGATTTCCGGTTCTGCAACGACCGCTTCCTCTTCGACCTGGACCGGCGGAGGGGGCTCCGTTTTCCTGGCGCAGGAGGCCAGCAGGCTGCTCCCGAGTACGGCCAACATCAGGCGAATGATTCCGGTTTTCATGGCATCCTCCTTGGCGTGTGTATTTCCTCATGGAGGCCGCGTCAAGACCATCCCGCCACCAGCGCCACCTGGCCGCCACCTCGAAACCGTCTCGGCCGCCAGCCCTGCGCCTTCAGCAGGTCTTCGATGGTCTTGAAATGGTAGGGCCGGCGCAGGTGGCGGCGGCCCTCGGAGCGGTGGATCCGGTCCATGATCGCGAACCCGCGCTCGCTGAAGTCCGCCAGCACGATCTTCCCGCCGGGCCGGACGACGCGCAGGATTTCGCGGAGCACCGTCGGGATTCGCGTCATGTGGTGCAGGGCGTTGACGGACACGACGGCATCGAAGGAGGCGTCCTTCCACGGCAACGCGCGCGCGTCGGCGATCACGAAGCGCGCGCGGCCGGGCGGTTTCTCGTAGGCCACGTTCAAGCGCGCGCAGCGCTGCTCGGCGGGATCGACGTCGATCGTCGTGACCCGCGGGACGTGCTTCAGTAACTGCGCGAGGAATCGCCCCTTCCCGGTGCCGATCTCGAGGACGCGGCCCTCCAGGGGCAGCGCCTTGGACAGGATAAAGGCATGGCTCTTTTTGTCATCGCAGCCGTGCCGGCGATGAACGGCGTCGCGCTCGACGCGGAGGGCGTGGTTGGATTCGATTTCTTTTCGGGAGTATTTCATAGCGTCAGCACTTCCCCCGCGCGGCAAGGCCACAGGCGGCAGGCGGTGTGTCCCGCCAGGTACGCCGTCGCCGCGTCGCCCGTGCAGTGGCCGGGTCCGAGCACGGCGACCCCGTAGCGGGTCAGCGCGGCGGCCGTGGCGGCGAGGCGTTCCGGTGAAGCCGCGGCCAGGTGCATCCCGCCCAGCACGGCGTGGAACGCGCGGGTGCCCGTCAGCCTGGAAATGTAATCCAGCGTGTTGACCATGCCCGAGTGGGCGCAGCCGAGCACGACGACCGGCCCGCGCGAACACTCTGTCCACAAGGCCTGGTCGTCCGGGATCAGGTCCGGAACCCGCCCGTCGGCGTCGAGGAAGAACGGCCCGCCGACGTCCTCGTATTCCGTCGCCCGGGATATCTCGCCGGTGACCCAGACGTTCGGCGCGACTTCCACCGGCTTCACGGACCGCGTCACGCGGCCGCCCGCCGCCTCCAGCGCCGCGCGCGCCGGCGCGGGCATGCCGATGGCGCGGACGCCGTCCCGCAGGCTGTAACGCTCCTTCACCGCCTCGGGATGGAGCACGACGCGGGCGGCCGCGTTGTTCTCCAGGAACCAGGCGAGCCCGCCGGTGTGATCGTAATGCCCGTGGCTCAAGACCACGGCGCGGGCGTCCGCCACGGGAACCTTCAGCGCGGCCGCGTTGGGCGGCAGGGCCGGGCCCTGGCCTGTGTCGAACAACACCGCCCCCGCCGGGGTTTCGATCCAGAGCGAGAGCCCGTGCTCGGCCGGGAGGCCGGACGTTCCGGCGCTGTTCTCGACCAGCACCGTGATGCGAACCGCGTCGTTCATGCAAGGGCCTCGACATGTTTCCGGACGACGCGCAGGGCCTTCTCGGCCTTGCCGCCGCAGCTCGCTCGCGCGCCGCGGCATTCGAGGCTCCGCAGGTCGCGCGTGACGGCCCGGATGACCCGCCGCAGGGCCGGCAGGTCCGCGCCCCGCGCGTAGGCCAGGCCCGCCGCGAGCGCGGGCGCGGCCTTGAGGGCCAGGCCGCAGTCGTCCGAGATGCGGCTCCGCTCGTGGCTCATGCGGAGCTGGACCAGCAGCGCCAGCACGATGGCCGGGAGCGCCTCGCGGCCCCGTTCGCGGTACAGCTCGCGCAGCGGCAGGCCGAGGAAAATACCGTGGTTTCCCGAGCCGGTGATCGTCATGATCGCGTGCCGGTATCCGCCCATCCGCTCCCGGACCAGCCGCGCCACGCGTTTTTCCACGGGCAGCCGGGGCCGGCCGCGGGCCTGCTTGAGCAGGAAATCCTCCGCAATGGTCTCCAGCGCCGGCGCGCGCCGGCGCGCCAGGCGGACGATCTCGTCCAGGCCGGGTGGAACGACGGCCGGCGGATATTGCACTTGGATTGCCCGGCCGTCCACGACCAGGCGCGTGATGCGGTCGTGCCGGTCCGTGATCAGGGACTCGCCCCGGTGGCCCCCCGCGACCAGTTCCGCGTGCACCCAGATGCCCCGCTGGCGCTGCGGGATGACCTTCAGCCAGCCGCGCCGGCGCAGCAGGGCCCGCGCCTTGGCCCGGTTCAGCAACGGGAACACGTTGAACCCCGCCGCCGTGGTGGTCAGCCCCGCGGCCGCCGCCGCGCGCACGCCGCGGCGATGGATAAACGGCACGACGGCGGTCGAGGCGTTGCGGTGCACGTCGCGGGAAAGCCACAGGCGCGCGCGGAGGGTCTTCAGATCCGGCGGGCCCGGCCAGTGCCGGGCGATCGCGCGGAAGGCATAGGCGCAGCTCGCGGGCTCCGTGCATCCGACGACCTGGACGATCTCCCGGTCCAGCAGGGCCGCCGCCTGTTTTGCTCCGTTCATGGCCGGCTCAATGGTCGCAACTATTGTCGCCGCCCTGCAGGCTTCCGGCAAGGAAAGAGGCGGCCAGTTCCTCCGGCGCGCCGGCCGGCGCGCCGACGACCACCCGGATGCCGTTCTGCGCGAAGAGCTGCTGTGCCCGTGCGCCCATCCCGCCGGCGAGGATGACGTTCGCCCCCTGCTCGTGCAGCCAGCGGGGCAGGACGCCGGGCTCGTGGGGTGGGGGATTCAACAACGTCGTCCCCGTGATCTTCCGATTATTTTCGTCCGCCTCGACCAGGGCGAACTGTTCGCAGTGGCCGAAGTGGGCGCAGAGTTTTCCGCCGGCAACCGGTATGGCTATCTTCATCGTGTGCTCCTTTTGTGGGTCAGGATTCCTTCTGTACCTTGTCGATCACGGTGTTCCAAAGGGCCCGCAGGTCGGCGCCGGCCTCGCAAGGCGGGCCTTCCGCGATGGAATGACCCGCCAGCAGCGCCTGCGTCGCCGCGCGGTCGTAGCGGATGCGGCCGGCGATCCGCGCACCCTGCTCGACGGCCCTCCGCTCGATCTCTTTCGTCTGCGCCGGGTTGATGTCCCACTTGTTCACGCACACCATCGCGGGAACCTTGAAGTGGCGCGCGAGGTCGAGCACCCGCGCCAGGTCGTGCCGGCCCGAGAGGGTCGGCTCGGTCACGATCAGCACCCTCGAGGCACCCGTGATCGAGGCGATCACGGGGCAGCCGATCCCCGGCGGGCCGTCGAGCAGTACGAGGTCGAGCTTCCGCTCCTTCGCCAGCCGGCGGCCTTCTTCACGGACCAGGGCGACCAGCTTGCCGGAGTTCTCCGCGCCCGGCGTCAGCCGGGCGTGAACCATCGGCCCGCACCGCGTGTCGGACACGTACCACTCGCCGCCGACGCGCTCCGGAAAATCAATCGCCTGCGCCGGGCAGATCCGGACACAGACCCCGCACCCCTCGCACGCGGCCGGTTCGACGAGATAGGACGCCCCGTCCCGGGCCGGCCGGATGGCGTCGAACCGGCAGTTCGCCGCGCAGAGCCCGCAACCCGTGCAGTCCGCGGCCCGGATCACCGCCTCGTGTCCGCCCCGGAATTCCTCGCGCCTTTGGACCTGCGGCTGGAGCAGCAGGTGCATATCCGCCGCGTCCACGTCGCAATCCACCAGCACGGATTGCCCCGCCAGCGTCGCGAAGGCGGCGGTGACGCTCGTCTTGCCCGTCCCGCCTTTCCCGCTGATGACGACGAGTTCTTTCACGCGAAAACGTCCTCCGCCAGCTTCAGCATGGCGTCGCGAAAGCCGGGGACGGTTTCCGCCGCCAGCTCGCCGCGCGAGTAGGCTTCCGCCACCTTTCGGTCGTCCGGCAGTTCGGCCAGGACGGGGATGGCTTCCGAGCGGCAGAAATCTCGAACCCCGTCATCGCCGATCCCCGCGCGGTTAATGACCACCCCGAAGCGCCGGCCCAGTTGCCGCATCAAGTCCACCGCCAGCCGCAGGTCGTTCAATCCAAACGGGGTCGGCTCCGTCACCAGCAGGACATCATCCGCGTCGCGCACGGTCGCGACGACCGGGCAGGCCGTCCCCGGCGGCGCATCGAGAATCACGAGCGCGCCGTCCACCCGTGCGCGCTGGAGCGCGCGAATGACCGCAGGGGCCATGGCTTCGCCGACGTTCATCCGGCCCTGGGCGAAAAGGATCCGCCCGGCGCGGCCGGTTTCGACCACGCCGACGGTCCTCGACTCTTCCCGGATCGCGCCCGTCGGGCACACCATGGCGCAGCCCCCGCACCCGTGGCACAGTTCGGGGAAGACCATCGCCCATTTCAGGACGGCGAGGGCGTTGTACTCGCAGGCCTCGGTGCATTGGCCGCAGGCCGTGCATTTCTGCTTGTCGATGACCGGGACGGGGATGCCTATCTCCTCGCTGTGCTCGATCGTGGGTTTCAGAAAGAGATGCCCGTTGGGCTCCTCCACGTCGCCGTCCAGGTACTGGACTGCCTCGCCCTGTTCGGCCAGCATGGCGGCCAGGTTGACCGCGACGGTCGTCTTGCCCGTCCCGCCCTTGCCGCTGGCGATGGCCACGGTGCGCCCAAAGGTCTGGTTCGCAGAATGGGTCATGGCTTCAACAGGTAGCCGGCCAGCGCCCGGTACAGCGTGCTGACCGCCAGGATCGCGCAGTGCCGTCCCTCCTCGGGCAGGCACTCCTGCCCCTCGAGGATCTCCCGCGGGTTGATGCCGAGGGCGTCATGCACTGTTTTACCCCGGGCCCGCTCCGCCACGGCGGCGCCGCACAGCCGCGTGTGCGCGCAGCCGTCCGTGTAATACCGGACGTCCTCGATCCGCCCGTCGCGGATGTCCAGGTAGAATTCCATCTCGTCGCCGCACGGGCCCCGCAGCCGGGCCGAGGCCGTCGGGTCATTCATCCGGCCGAAATACGGATCCGTGCCCGGGGTGGGTGTGTTCATGGAAACTCCTTTCCGTCCGCTCCGCTGATCGCCTTGAAGTATATCTCTCCGCCCTGGTACTCGCCGCGCACTCGTTTCGTTCGGGCCAGCTCGCCGAGGTATTTGGCCACCTCGTTGCGGTGCATGTCGAACGCCTCCGCGACCTGGGCGGCCGTGCACGGCCGCCGCCGGAGCATGTCCAGGATCGCCCGTTCGCCGGCCTCGACGTTCACGCCGGCCCGCTTCGGGAATCCCGCGATGACCGTGGCGCGCGGCCGGAACCAGCCGGCCCACTCCTCCATGCGCTCGCGCGGCGTCGCCTGCACCGACCGCTCCGCCGTCGGGCGCACCGCCGTGTTCAGGTGGATCTCGTCCGGCGCGATCGTCTCCGCGAGCCGGGCCAGCCGCTCCAGGCCCTCCCGCGTCGTGTTCAGCCCCTCGACCAGGAACACCTCGAGCCAGAGCTTCCCGGCGTGCGCTTCCCGGAACGCCCGAAGCCCCGCGAGGTAGAGGTCGAACGTGAGTTCCGCGTGCGGGCGGTTGACGCGCCGGAACGTCAGCGCGTCCCAGGCGCTCAACGACAGTTTCACGAGGTGCGCCCGGCGCGCGGCCTCCCGGACGTCCGACTGCCAGAACAGCGTGCCGTTGGACAGCAGCACCGACGGGAAGGGCAGGGCCCCCCGGATGAACTCCAGGACAGCCCCGAAGCCCGAGTGCAGCGTCGGCTCGCCCGAGCCCGCGAGCGTGACGTAGTCCGCCTGCCCGCCCTCGTCGCGCCAGCGCGCGAGTTCGGCGGTCACCTCGGCGACGGGCACGTACTCCCGGCGCTCCAGCGTCTTGCGCGACGTGTGCCCGAGTTGGCAGAAGACGCAGTCCAGCGTGCACGTCTTCAGCGGCGTCAGGTCCACGCCGAGCGACCGGCCGAACCGGCGCGAAGGCACCGGGCCGAAAAGATGGCGATATCCGGACATGTCACGAGGTTCCTGCTGTAGTTCCGCCGCTCTGCCGGCGGAAGGGATCTCCGGCGACAGAGCGCCGGAGCTACAGGCCATGCGCTATTTCGCGTCCGGCGTGCTTTCCAGCTCGCGGATCCGGCCTTGGATATCCTCCAGCGTCTTGCCGAAGTAGTCCGCCTGCTGTTTCAGGGCGGCCAGTTCCCGTTCCGGTGCTGCGGAGACTCGGCTCCAGCCCGGTTGTCCGGTGGCCAAGTACCTGTGTCGGTGCCCGCGGCCTCCGCCCATTCCCCGGCCCATCCCGCGACCGAAGCCCGGCGCTGCCGAACCCGCGCATAAGCCCATCCCGCGTCCGCTCATCGCACCCATTCCCATCGGTCCCGTTCGATCTCCACCTGGCATACGGCACTCTCCTTTCTTTGTTCAGACCCAATGCCCCTCGACATTAGCCGCCGCGGTTTCTTTCAAGGCCCCGGCCTTCCAGGCCTCGAGGGCGGCGGCCACCGCGCCGGGGGGCGCGAGGAAGATTTTAATCCCCGCCGCCGCGAGCGTTCGGAACGCCTTCGGGCCGACGTGCCCCGTGAGCAAGACCTCGGCGCCCAGCCGCGCGACGGACTGGGCGGCCTGGATGCCCGCCCCCTGCGCGGCGTTCAAGTTCTGCGCATTATCGTGCGCGGCGTGCTGCCCGGTTTCCGTGTCGAAGACGACAAATTTCTTCGCCCGCCCGAAATGCGGGTCGAGCGCCCCGTCCGGGTTTTCCGACTGCGCCGTGACCGCTACTTTCATCTTTCGTTTCTTCCTTTTCTTTAATCCCGCCATCCGCGTCCGTGCCGTCCACATCCCCGGCCGCGTCCGGGCGGCGCAGACCCGGCCGCGGGAATGACTGGCCCGCCTTCCAGCCGCAGCGCCTTGCCGTGGATCAGCGCGTCGGCGACCTTCCGCCGGGCGGCCTCGACCACGCGGGCGAAGGTCGGCCGCGAGATGTTCATCCGCGCGGCGGCCTGCTCCTGGTACAGCGCCTCCAGGTCGGCCAGCCGCAGCGCCTCGAGCTCGTCGAGCGCCACGACGACCTCCTCGAGGTCGCGCATCGGCACGCCGGCGGGCTTGAAATACGTCGTCCCGGGGACGAATCCGACTTTTCGCGGGCAAAAAGGCCTGGGCATGTTTGCCGTCCTGGTTCGAATCTATTATGAACATATGCTCATAATGGAATCGTGTCAAGCACGGCGCAGGCCGGGGAGGAACGGGACCTGTTTCTTGACACGGCATGGCGGCCGTCCGATGATGGCCCGGCAGGTGTTCAGGAGCAACGCGTTGCGCCCGTTCAACATCATGTTCGTCACGCCCGCCTTCGTTTACGGGGGGCTGGAGCGGGTCATCCTCGACTTGGTCCAGGCGCTGGACCGCGATCGGTTCCGGCCGATGATCTGCTCGCTCTATCCGCCCGCGCCCGGCATGAAGCCCCGGCTCGACGCGGCGGGCGTACCGTTTTTCGCCTTCGACAAGGGAGACGGGGTCAGCCTCCGCCTTGTGGTTGACCTGGCGCGCCTCTTCCGGCGCGAGCGCGTGGACCTCGTCAACGCGCACGATATCGGCGCGACGTTCTACGCCGGGCCCGCGGCCCGGTGGGCGGGTATCCGGCGCGTGGTGCACACCGACCACAGCCAGGTCCTCGGCCTGACCCGGCGGCTCGGTTTGTTCGGCGCCATCCTGCGCCACACCGCCGCGCGCGCGACCACGGTCTCCGAGCACCTGCGCCGATTCCTTGTGGAAAAACTGCGCTACCCGGCCGACCGCGTGCGGGTCATCCCGAACGGCATGGACCTGTCCGCTTACGGGAATCCGGTGGCGGACCGGCGCGCGGAATTCGGATTTGAACCGGGGGACAAGGTCATCGGCGCTTGCGGGCGGCTGACGGAACAGAAGGGGATGCTGCATCTGGTCCGCGCTCTCCCGGAGTTGCTGAAGACCCATCCCGCGGCCCGCTTGCTGATCATCGGCGACGGCCCGCAGCGGGCGGACCTGTCGGCCGAGGCGGCGAAGTCGGGGGTGGGGGACCGCGTCACGCTGACCGGCAACCGCGACGATCTGCCCGAACTGATGCGGGCGATGGACTTGTTTGCCCTGCCGTCGCTATGGGAGGGCCAGCCGCTGGTCCTGCTCGAGGCCATGGCCGCGGGTGTGCCGATCGTCGCGACGGATGTCGGCGGCGATGCGGAGGTGCTCGGCGGCGGGAAATACGGGACGCTGGTTCCCCCGTCCGACCCCGCGACGCTGGCCGCGGCCCTGAAGGGCCTCCTGGATGATCCTGCCGCCGCGCACAGCCGCGCGGACTCCGCCCGCGCGCACGTTTTCGCGGAGCGCACCCACACCGCCATGGCGCGGCAGTACGAACTTTTGTTTTCTTCCCTCCTGAACACCGAACACTGAACACTCCCCCATGCGCCTCCTCACCAACATGACCTTCTGGCAGTGCCCGTACTGGACGGAGCGCACGGACTGCATCTACGACCTCGCGGGCGCGACGGCGGACCCGGTCTTCGTCCCGTACTGGAAGGAGGCCTGGCGGTTGTTCCGGAGGCGCCGCGGCTACGACGTGGTGCTGACCATGGAGCCCCGGACCTCGCTGGCCTACGGGCTCCTGTGCGCCCTGACCGGCCGGTCCTCGAAGCAGATCATGACCGAGGTCTTCATTGACCAGCCGCGGCCGGACCACCCGTGGTGGCGGCTGAAGACGGCGTTGTTCCGGTGGGTCGCGCGCCGGGGGATCGGCGCGCTGGTATTGAGTTCCGCCGAACTGGAATCCGTGGCCGACCGGTTCGGCCTGCCGCGCGAGCGGCTGCGGTTCATCCCGCTGCAATGCACCATCGGGGAACCGCGCGAGTCGCCGACCGATGAAGGCTTCGTCGTTTCCGCGGGGCGATCCCTGCGCGATTACACCACGATCGTCCGCGCGGCACCGATGATCGGCGCGCCCGTGATCATTATGTGCGGGGCGGACGACGAGATCCCGCCGGGGCCGCTGCCCGCCAACCTGACCGTTCGGCGCGAGGCCCCGCGGGAGGAGTACGTGGACTTCCTGGCTCGATGCTCGGTGGTGGCCCTGGCGCTGAAGGAGACCCTGCGCCCGACGGGGCAGGTGGTCATGCTCGAGGCCATGGGCCTGGGCAAACCGGTGGTGGCGACCCGCCACGTCGGCACGGCGGATTACATCCGGCACGGCGAAAACGGGTTCCTCGTCGAGCCCGGCGACGCGGACGGCCTGGCGCGGGAGGTGCAGAAGCTGCTCGATGATCCGGCGTTGCGCCGCCGCATCGGGCGGCAGGGCCTGGAGGATGTGAAGCGGCGGTACGCGCTGGAGGCCCACGCCAAGGCGCGGATTCAGGCGATCGAGGGATTGCTCGCCACCGGGCGGATCCTGTAGCGCCGCACGTTGTGCGGCGGCTCGTGTTTGGCCCTTTACTAGTCCGCGACATGGCCTGAAGAGAACGAGCTTTTTTCTCTTGGTATTCAGGACCTAGTATATATACTAGGTTACAGAAAGGAGCTCTCTATGGGCTATCCAACGAAA